>DATJWU010000275.1:0-3842 GCA_035501055.1 Thermodesulfovibrionales bacterium | reverse complement strand
TGCGTTCTCTGCGGTGAAAAGTGCATTTCCTTACCGGTGCCTCGGGGTGGGAGAATAGCGAATGATCCTTGAAGACGTCATAAGTTTCCTTAAGAAAGTTCCGCCCTTTCAGTTCCTCGATGACGCCACGCTGAAGTCTGTCGCCGGCAGTCTGTCCATGGAATTCTATCCGAAGGATACGGTAATCCTGAAGCAGGGCGGTGCCCCGAGCGACTCCCTGAGGATCATCAAGAAGGGGAGCGTAAAGATCGTCATGACTTCCGAAAACGGTGACGATGTGGTAATGGATTACCGCGGAGAGGCCGACAATTTCGGTTTTCTCTCCATGATCGGAAAAGAGAGGGGAAAGACGACGGTCGTCGCTGTCGACGACACCATCTGCTACACCCTGAAACAGGAAAAGGTGCTGAAGCTTATCGAATCGAGTCCTGCCTTTACGGAATACTTCATGTCCTACCTCTCGAGATACGTGGACAAGACCTATCAGGAAATGCAGCGCAAGAGCCTCTTCTACGGAAGCAGCGACCGGTTTCTTTTTACCACCCCCGTCGGGAACATTGCCCATGAAGTAGTGACGGTAGGGGAAGAGACGTCGATTCGCGAAGCGGCCCAGACCATGGTGGGGAGGAGGATCAGTTCGCTGATAATTCTCGACAGACGCGGCGTCCCTGCCGGTATCATTACAGACATGGACCTCAGGGAAAAGGTGGTCGCAAAGGGACGGAACGTTCTCGATCCCGTGAAAAGCATCATGACGATTTCGCTTATCAGGGTCGACGCGCGCGATTCCTGTTTCGAGGCGGTGCTCAAGATGCTCAAGTACAATATCCACCACATGCTGGTGATCGAAGACGGCTCCCTGAAGGGGATCATGACCAATCATGATCTCATGCTTCTCCAGGGCACCTCACCACTCTCCTTCGCGAATGATATCGAGAACCAGCAAAGCATGGAAGGACTCGCCTCGGCGTCGACCAAGGTGAACAGCATCATCGGCCTGCTTCTTAAGGAAGGGGCAAAGGCGAGCAGCATTACGAAAGTGATCACCGAAATAAACGACAGGCTCGTCAGGAAAGTGCTCGAAATCGCGGAAAGGGAATACGGTCACCCCCCGGTTCCCTACTGCTGGATTATTTTCGGGAGTGAAGGACGGAGGGAGCAGACCTTTAAGACGGATCAGGACAACGCGATCATCTATGCGGACCCTTCGACGGGGGAGGAGGAGGAAGAGGTGGCGCGGTATTTTCCCGGTTTTGCGTCGCACGTAAGGGACAATCTCGTCAAGATCGGGTTCCCCCTCTGTCCGGCTGATTACATGGCGAGCAATCCCCTGTGGTGCCAGCCCCTCAGGGTCTGGAAGAAGTATTTCTCTTCCTGGATCAGTGAGCCGACCGCTGAGGCGGTGCTGAAATCGCTCATATTCTTCGATGCCAGACCAGTCTACGGAAAATTCGGTCTCTTCGATGTGCTCAGGAGCTCTTTCGGGACCATATGGGAGCGACATGATGTGTTCCTGTGCCATATGGCGAACACGATCGTAAAAAACACCCCTCCCATCGGCTTCCTCAAATCCTTTGTGGTCGAGAAAAGCGGGGAACACAAGGACCAGTTCAATCTGAAGGTGAAGGGACTCACTCCGCTGATTGATGCGGTGAGGCTTTTCGCTCTTGAGAAGAACGTCCGGGAGACCTCCACCCTGGGACGGATAACGGCGCTGAAGGACCGCCACGCCATTGTCAGGGAATACGCGAGTGAACTCGAACACGCCTTTGAATTCATCATGCTGCTCAGGATCCAGCACCAGTTCGAGCAGATAAGCGAAGGGATGAGGCCCGACAATTTTGTGAACCCGAACAGGCTGAGCAATCTCGAGAAGAAGACGATCCGCGAGGCATTTCATCTTGTCTCCAAGATGCAGGACCTCATCATGGAACGGTGCAAGCCTTTCATCGTCTGAAGACAGTATCAGCATGACAAAGTGACAGAGCCTTCAGACTTGATCTATGATATCGTGATACGTTGATGCTCTGACATGACCCTATCTGCATTGGTATGAACGAACGACTGATCATAGTAGAGGATGAGAAGACGCTGTGCGAATCCCTCAAGAGGGTGCTCGTGAGGGACGGCTATGAGGTCGAGACGTTCGACAGCGCGGAGGCCGCCTTGAAGAGCGTCGAAGACGCGTCATACGACCTCATTATTTCGGACATAACCCTTCCCGGCATAGACGGGATAGAGTTGCTGAGGAGGATAAGGGAAAGATTTCCGGATCAGATCGTGATTATCATTACCGCCTATGCCTCGATAGAAACCGCGGTCGGCGCGCTCAGGGCAGGCGCCTATGATTACGTCACCAAGCCGATCATCCATGAAGAGATCAGGAGGATCGTCAGGAACGCCCTCAGGGAGAGGTCGTTGAGGGCCGAAAACATCATGCTCCGGAAGCAGATCGACGAACGGCACGACTTCGGGAGGATCGTCGGGCAGAGCGGCGTGATCACCTCCCTGATCAATGAAGTGAAGAAGATCGCCGACTTCAAGAGCAATGTCCTGCTCCTCGGTGAGACGGGCACCGGCAAGGAGCTTGTCGCGCGGGCGATCCACTATAACAGCGCGCGGAAGGACAAGCCTTTCGTGCCCATTAATTGCAGTGCGATACCCGAGAATCTCCTCGAATCGGAACTCTTCGGATACGCCAGGGGGGCCTTTACCGGCGCGGCGACTTCAAAGAGGGGGCTCTTCGAAGAGGGCGACGGCGGGACGGTCTTTCTCGATGAGATCGGCGATCTCGGTCAGCCGTTGCAGGCGAAACTGCTTCGCGTAATCGATGACCATGAGATAAGGCCCCTCGGCGGAATCCAGCCGCGAAAGGTCGACATGAGGTTTATTGCCGCAACGAACAGGGACATCGTCAAGGCGGTACAGGACGGAGCCTTCAGGGAGGATCTGTACTACAGGATTAATGTCGTCACGATCAAAGTGCCGCCCCTCAGAGAGAGGAAAGAAGATGTGGTTGTTCTTGCGAAACATTTCCTTGAGAAGTATTCGAACGACCTCGGGAAACCGGTAAAGTTTATCGATGATGCGGTCCTGGACCTTCTCGCGGCCTATGACTGGCCGGGGAACGTAAGGGAACTCCAGAATATCATCGAGCGGGCGGTGCTCATTACCGACAGCAACACGATCTTTCCCGAGCACCTGCCGGAAGGCATGAGGACCGCCGGGTCCTTTCTTTCAGAGTCCCTTCACCTCGGGCTTTCGATCGAGTCATATACGAAAGAGTTCATCATCAGACACCAGGAGAGTTGTACCGAACAGAAGCTTGCGGACATGCTGGGAATAACAAGAAAGGCATTGTGGGAGAAGAGAAAAAGATGGGGCATGAGGCGAGCTTAGCTACTTTATTACACGTTGATTATATTATGATACTTATTGTAGCATAATATAACAGCTTAAAAATACAGATAAAAAGGACAATATTGGCATTGCGTTACTTTATGTAGCATGTTATTTCGGCACCTGAAACTACCGCTTTAACATCAGTCCTCTTTCATCGCCTTCAAAGCCTTACCTATCAAGGGTTTGCGGGAACTGCGAGCTTTAGAGACCCGCGGGCACGTTACTTGCAATTTTCAGTTCACTCATGGATACCACCATTGACGACGTGGTCGAATTCCTCAAGAATGTTTCGCCTTTTCAGGACCTTGAGGACTCCGCGCTGAGAACCGTCGCAGAGAGCATTTCGATGGAATTCTATCCGAGGGGCGCCACGATCCTTCACCAGGACGGTCCGGCGAGCGAGTTTCTGAGGATCGTCAAAACCGGCGCGGTAAAGGTCT
>DATJWU010000274.1:0-2204 GCA_035501055.1 Thermodesulfovibrionales bacterium | reverse complement strand
AACAACTCGCGAGATACCAGTCCATACTGTGCCTCTGGAAGCCTTCCATAGTGTCGTCCTTTTTGTATCCCCTCGCCTCTGCACAGGCTTCGCATGCCGTCGTCTGGAAATTGCCGGTCGCGAGGAGTTCCTGGACCTTTTTTTCGAGGGCAGAGTAGTCTTTAAAGGCCTTCTGTCCTTTTTTCGAGAGCATGGTCGCATTTCCCGACACCCACAGGTCAACCTTATGACCTTTCTTGATCGCGGCCTCAGAAAGCTTTACCGCAAAATCGAGAGAGAGGGAACCAACCAGAGAAGAGAAACAGCCGATCGTCAATTTACCCATGACAGCCTCCTATACCCAGATTGTTTTCTCGTATTCGGTGAAGAGCAGATCCACAAGGTCGCTGTAGGTGACGGCCTTGACCCTGCGGTCGATCTGATCCACAGAGAATCCCTTTGTCTCAAGATCTTCGGTCAGTACATAGAGGTTCGGGGTCTTGTCCAGAATGGGAGATGCCTTCCCCCCCTCCTTTACCGCAGCATGGTAGACACCGTTGCTCACGAGGATAATGCCGAGTTTATCAGCCTTCAACCTCGAAACGATGTCTTCCATGTTTCTGTAGTCGCTGACAAGTACACCTAACTTCATAGAAACACCTCCTGAAATTGATTTGGGGAGTGCACTGCACATTTTTATATCACTTGGAGCCGCAAATTGTAAACAAAAAAACCTTTATGAATTTATTAGGAATTGTTATACCATAAACCCGTGAACTTCGATACGGTCATAAAAAAGGGAAAGGCGGATAAACCGGCGGTCATTTTTGTTCATGGCCTTGGAATGGACAAGGGGATATGGGTCTCCCCGGGGGAATCGCGGATCCTCGGCGGCAGTTTCCCGGTCAGCGTGCTTGTCAGCAAAGAGCCGCGGCCTCAGGCGCCGATCAACGGGCGCGGAGAGGCCATCACAAAGAGGCTGTCTCTCGGCATTTACCCGAAGGAACTTTCGACTCTTTTCCACGACCTGAGTGAAGAGGGCTTCACGGTGATCGCCTGGAGCCAGAAGCGGCCTTCGGCCGTAATCGACGTCGCGGTCTCTGAGCTCTCGGAGGTCTTATCCCTCCATGAGGAGCACTTCAGATCAGGAATAGTGCTCATCGGCCACAGCAGGGGAGGCCTCATCGCACGGAGATATCTTTCCCGGGGTGACAGGAGGGTGCGGTGTCTCATTACGCTCGCCACTCCTCACCTCGGCAGCAGAATGGCGCAATGGGCGAGCCATCTCGCACCGCTTGCGGCCCTCCTCAGCCCCTTATTGTCTGACGCAGAAAGGGGTACGCTCACCTATACAATGAAGAAGACCGCCGAATTTCTCACGAGCAGGGCGGTCAGGGAACTGCTGCCCGGTTCACCCTTTTTTCAATCGCTTGGTGACGGGGCGCTCGGTGGCGTACAGTATCTTTTTGCCGGAGGAACACATCCGACCCTCCTTCGCGTTTACCGACTGGCCCTCATGACGGAAGGCGAAAAGGAGACGGTCACCGCAGTGCGAAAGGTCTTCTCTTTCCCCGATGCCCTCCGGAAGATCGTCCCCGACCGTTTCTTCCCTGACGAGATGAAGAAAGGCAAGGGAGATGGTCTTGTCTCGATCGAGAGTTCCTGCCCCCCCTGGGTCAGGAGACACCGCGTCTATGAGGTGAACCATGCCGGGATTCTCTTTGATGGGTCGGTTAAGGCCGACGTAAAAGATTTCCTGAACAGACTCACCTGAAGGAAGAGACTGAACGGATTAAGAAGATTTCGCCACAGAGTGTTGGCTTCACTCAAATCCGGAGTAATCAGGAAGTAATCAAGAGGCTAAGATTGATTCTTTTTTGCAGTTCTCTGTGAACTCGGTGATCTCGGTGGCGGGATGGGCTTTGTTTTCGCAGCAATCTTGAGAGAAGCATTGAGCAGGGCATAGAGGAGGTCGTCGACCTCGTCGAGCAACTCCTTGAACAAACCGCCGTGGCTCTTTGCGCGTGAGAAGAGTTCGGTCCTCATCTCACGGATCACGGGATCATCGCAGTGTTCGTACGTGATGATGCCCTTCTGCATCGCCTCTCTTTCGAGGACGAGGAGCCGACCCGCCCTGGCAAGGAAGGGGAGGAGCAGCGCTCTTACCTTATTGAAACGTTCCTCAAAGGAAGGCACCAGGGCCGGGGCCCCAGGGTCCCCCTTCA
>DATJWU010000273.1:0-7707 GCA_035501055.1 Thermodesulfovibrionales bacterium | reverse complement strand
ACCTGTCGAAGGGAGCTCTTATCTTGCTCAGGGACGGATACCTCCCGGAACGGATAGAAGCCCCGCCGCGCGGTACGACAGAACGAGATGCCTTCTTTCTCAAAAAAAATCGGCAGCCAGGAACCCTGACTGCCGACCGATCAAATCATTTCGCTCTGTGCGAAGACTCTTGCTTAATACATCCCTTCCATTCCGCCGCCCGGCATCGGGGGCATCTTCTTCTCCTCTTCCGGGAGTTCGGAGATCATGACCGCGGTCGTCAGCATAAGGGACGCAACAGACGCTGCATTCTGAAGGGCGGTCCTCGTGACCTTCGTGGGGTCGATGATTCCCGTCTTTATCATGTCGACATACTCTTCATTCTGGGCATCGAAACCGTAATTGGCCTCCTTTGATGCCTTCACCTTCTCGACGATGACAGAGCCTTCAAGCCCGGCGTTGAAGACGATCTGACGAATGGGCTCTTCGAGGGCTTTCATCACGATGCCTACACCGATCTTCTGGTCGTGGTTGTCGAGTTTGAGGCTCTTCAGTGCAGGGAGACTCCTGAGGAGTGCGACGCCGCCGCCGGGTACGATACCTTCTTCAACCGCGGCCCTTGTCGCGTGGAGCGCATCCTCGACCCGCGCCTTTTTCTCCTTCATCTCGGTCTCTGTCGCCGCACCGACGTTGATCACCGCAACGCCGCCGACGATCTTTGCGAGACGCTCCTGGAGTTTCTCGCGGTCGTAATCGGAGGTCGTCTCCTCGATCTGTGCCTTGATCTGCTTGACCCGGCCCTGGATCTTTGCGGTGTCTCCCGCTCCTTCCACGATCGTGGTATTTTCCTTGTCGACCGTGATCTTCTTCGCCCTTCCGAGATCTGTCAGCTTCACGTTCTCAAGCTTGATGCCGAGATCCTCCGAGATCATGGTCCCGCCGGTGAGGACTGCGATATCTTCGAGCATCGCCTTTCTCCTGTCTCCGAACCCCGGCGCCTTGACCGCACAGACCTGGAGAGTCCCGCGGAGCTTGTTCACCACGAGGGTTGCGAGCGCTTCCCCTTCAACATCCTCGGCGATGATCATGAGCGGCCTGCCCATCTTTGCAGTCTGCTCAAGAATGGGAAGGAGGTCCTTCATGCTCGAGACCTTCTTCTCGTTAATGAGGATGAAGGCGTCTTCGAGGTTGCATTCCATCCTGTCGGGGTCCGTGATGAAATAGGGAGATATGTAACCGCGGTCAAACTGCATCCCTTCAACGACCTCGAGGGTCGTTGCCATGCTCTTCGCCTCTTCCACGGTGATCACGCCGTCTTTGCCGACCTTGTCCATAGCCTCGGCAATCAGCTCTCCAATGGACGCATCGTTATTCGCCGAGATCGTGCCGACCTGGGCGATTTCCTTCTTGTCCACCACTGGCTTGCTGAGTTTCTTCAGCTCTTCAAGAACAACGCCGACAGCCTTCTCTATTCCTCTTTTCAGGTCCATAGGGTTTGCCCCGGCCACGACGTTCTTGATCCCCTCCCGGTACACGGCGTGGGCGAGAACCGTAGCGGTTGTCGTGCCGTCTCCTGCAACATCTGAGGTCTTGGAGGCAACCTCCTTTACGAGCTGGGCGCCCATGTTCTCCCACGGGTCTTTCAGCTCTATCTCTTTGGCAACGGTGACACCATCCTTCGTGATCGTAGGCGCGCCGTACTTCTTGTCCAGGATCGCATTTCTTCCTTTTGGTCCGAGCGTCGCTTTGACAGCTTTTGTGAGAAGGGCAACTCCGCCCAATATCGCTCTCTGTGCCTCTTCATCAAAAATCAGTTGTTTCGCCATGTTAACCTCCTTTATTTTTCGACTATACCGAGGACATCTTCTTCCCTGATGATCAGGTACTCTACGTCATCCATGGTAACCTTTGAACCGGAATATTTGTCAAAAAGAACGATTTCTCCGACCTTGACCGACATAGGCTGGAGCTTTCCATCGTCAGTGACCTTTCCGGCTCCGACCGCCACAACCTCCCCCTTCTGCGGCTTCTCCTTCGCGGTCTCCGGAATGTAAAGCCCACCGGCTGTCTTTTCCGCCTCTTCGGAGTACTTCACCAATACCCTGTCTCTCAACGGTTTAAACTTCATAGCATTTCTCCTTTCTCAAAAGATATGTCATTATTAGCACTCACGCTAGGTGAGTGCTAATAATAAATATTCGCGGCCCTTCTTGACAAGCTCTTGATATGGCTGGATTTGTCAGAAAACTACGGTTAGCTAAAAATTATTAGATTATACTGCTATTATTGAAGAATTAAACTATATCTCTGCTTTTCTCTTTTCGATGAAATCAGCTATCGCCTCGTTAAAGAAATCCCCCTGTTTCTTCACTTCAGGAGAAATCCTGCTTTCATAGAGCTTCAGGCCCTCCTTGAGGTCCGAGGCGAATGTTGCATGGAAGGTGCCCCGAGTGACCGCCTCATCCACTTTTGCCTTGTTGTAGAGGTAAATATCGGCCACGATCGTCCTTGCGAGACGTTTCGCTTTCTCCACCAGATCACCCGCTGCAAGCGGTTTCGGCGTCGTCGGCAGAGGGTGCGGGGGTTGCTCCTCTTTCTTTCCGGTTTCGACCTCTGTCCCACGTTCAGAAATGCCTGTACCGGGGGCCTGAGGAGGCGCAGGCCTTTTCTCTGCATTTTCTTCTTTCCCTGCCTGTTCGGCCCCTCTCTTTTCCCCCTCGCCTCCCTTCAGCGAGGCGATCTTTCCGACCAGCAGTTCCTCTAACTGGTGGTCTTCTATATAGGCGTCAGCGCCATGGAGCGAGACCGGCTCCCTCCGATATCTGTCTTTATCATAGAGTGAGGCCACGAGGATGATTTTCATTCCCGCTGTCTCAGGCCTTTTCTTTAAGCGCAACCCGACTTCAAACCCGTAGATTTTGGGAAGGGAAACGCTGAGAATCGCGAGGAAGGGAAGCTCCTTCGTTGCATTCACCATCGCCTGTATGCCATCGTCCGCGGGGATTATCCGGAAACCGCCTTCGATGAGAATTGCCTGTATCCTTTTCATGACCGAAGGGTCCTCATGCCCCACAAGCACCGTGTGGCTGTCAAGGGGCCGGGCCTGAACCTGGGCCACAGGACGTTTCACGAGGAGGACCGTATTGCATTTCGGGCACTTGAAGCGGGTACCCTGAGGCGCTATCCTTTCATCGGCGACCTTAAGCTTTGTCTTACATTTGGGACAAATTACAACCATCGCCTCAATCTCCTTCCGGCAATTCTGCTTTTGTGGTGCGCAGTCCAAAAAGAAAACCACCGGCATGAGTGCACCGCGGAACATCCTTGGCCGTTCAGCCCACTCCTCAATACACTGCTGCCGACCTGTATAATAGCCCAAAAACCGAGAAGAATCAAGGCGTGAACAGTACTCATCTGCGGACAAAGCCGGTGCCGCCGAAGATCGCCCCCGAGGAGGAGCAGGAAAGGGGAGGCTGAGCAGCCTCTCCCTCTCTCACGTTCCATGCCGGAATTTATGCCTTCTCGATTCTTACTGCGTCCGTCGGTGCCTCGCCGTTCCCCGAGGGATGGGTGAGGGCATTCACATTCGCATGGGGGAAGTGGACTGCGGCAAAGACCGTGCCTTCAGGCATCTCTTCCGAGATCATCGCCTTCAGATATACCTCTCCCCTCCGCGAGGTGACCTTCACGTAGCTGTCGCCCTCTATACTGTGATCTTCCGCGTCGCGGGGATTGATCTCGAGATAGGCGTCGGCAACGACAGAACCGAGGTTCTTCGAGAGCACAGACAGCGCGCCCGAATGCTGCAGCAGATTCGAAGTCATAAGAATCAGCGGATAGTCCTTATCCGGTTTCTCCGAGGTTTCATCGGAAACAGGATTGAAGGAAGGGGCTCTCTCCTCCGGGGGCGCTGCGATAATCATGTCCATAATGGAAGCCCTAATCTCTGAAAGATCCTTTTCCCCCAGGTCCCTGTTCATGAACCTTGCAAGATTCCTGAAAATCTTCCAGTCGGGTATCGACTGACCGGTTTCAGGTATAAGCTTGGGACTGTTCTGGATATCCCCCGTGGCAGCCATGAAGGTGCCTTCCTTCTCCGCCCAACTGCTGGCAGGAAGAACCACGTCGGCAAGTTTTGCCGTATCGGTGAGAATGATGTCCTGTACCACCAGGAAATCCAACTCCTTCAACGTCTTCTCGACTACAGAAACATCCTTGAAGGTGACAAGAGGATTTTCCCCCATGATGTAAAGAGCCCTGACCGCCCCGGGCTTGTACAGCATTTCATGGGCATCCTTTCCCCCTGCGAGGGGCCTCACGCCGACCTTCCACATGCCGAGGGTGTTCGAAAACTCGGCGGGTATCTGGTGGGTATCGGGCGCGTCACCCATGAGAAGGACGAGGTTCGCCGCTGCCAGGAGGGTATTCATACCCTTCATATTTTCCGAAGCGCCGAGCGTTATGGACAGGAGGCGCCTGCGCGAGGCCGCGTAGGATCTCGCAAGGCTCACGATCTCTTCCTCTGCGATGCCGGTGAGTTTTGAAACAGCCTGCGGCGTAAACCCGGCAAGGCCCTTTGCCCATTCCTCGAAATTCGGTATCGTGAGGGTCTTCTCCGTAAGGGAGAGCTCATCATCAAGATTGTGAAGTCCTTCATCGAGAATGACCTTCGCGACACCGTTGAGAAGTGCAAGGCCGGATCCCGGCTTTATCTGGAGCCACGTCGAACTGTTCCGCGCAAGCTTTGTCTCCTTGGGGTCAGCGACCACCAGCTGCGCACCGTTCTTCCGCGCGGTGATAAAGTTCAACCCCCATACCGGAAGGGTGGAAGTGATGTCGGACTCAACCACGAGCATGAAATCCGCCTCGAGGGGCGCTTCCCACTTTATCGGTGAAAGTTCCGAACCAAAGGCCTTTTCCGCCGCCTTCCGGGCCTTTGCATACCCGAACCGCGCGCCGGAATCGATATTGTCCGTACCGACGACCTCACGCATGAAGCGCTGCAGCATATAGTTGTCTTCCATCGTTGCCCTTTGCGATCCGATGGCGCCGATCGCCGAAGGCCCTTCCTTTTCCTTAATCGCCTTCAGCCGCTGTGCGATAAGCTCGAGGGCCTCTTCCCACGTTGACTGGACAAGGTTTCCGTCCTTCCTGATCATCGGGGACATGATCCTGTTTTCTGAGTAGATGTAGTCGAACCCGAACCGCCCCTTGCTGCAGAGGTCGCCCTGGTTGATACCGACACCATCCTTCCCCCGCGCCCTTACGATCTTGCCTTCCCTGATGCTCAGGTTCGTCGTACAGCCGCAGCCGCAGTAAGGACAGACGATCTGGTGTTCGTCCATAAACCATACCCTCGACCGGTACCGGTAGGGTTTGCTTCCGAGGGCGCCGACAGGGCACGCGTCGATGCACTGGCCGCAGAACTCGCAATCAAGGGTCTCTTCAAAGGCAGGACTGATCTTTGACTTGAAGCCCCTGCCCAGCAGGTTTATCGCGCCCACGCCCTGATGGTCATAGCAGACCCTCACGCATTTTCCGCAGAGGATGCACCGGTTGGGGTTCCTCTCGACAAGGGGCGCCGCGATGCTCTCCGGTTCGTGTTTCCTCTCCGCCTCAAACCTGCTCTCCGACGGACCGTACTTGAACGCGAGGTCCTGAAGCTGGCACTCGCCGGCCTTGTCGCAGATGGGACAGTCGAGGGGGTGATGGATCAGCAGGAACTCAAGGACGGTCTTTCTCGCCTTGTGGAGCTTGGGTGTTTCGGTCTGCACCACCATGCCGTTTTCTGCCGGAGTGGAACAGGCGGCAAAGAGCCGCTTCTGGCCCTCCACCTCCACCACGCAGAGCCTGCAGCCGCCGTAGGGCCTGAGCCTCCTGTCATAGCAGAGATTGGGAATGTAGATATCATTCTTCTTTGCGGCCTGGAGGATCGTCGTCCCCGGCTCGACCTTTACGCTTTTCCCGTTTATCGAAAGCTGTATCATCGTCTCTTACTCCTCCTTTCCCGCAAGCGCCGCTGCCTGCTTCTCTTTCAGGGCTTCCTGGTCGGTCACGGCCTGCAGGCTCTCCCGCATGCTCCGGGGTCCTATCTTTATCGAATCGAACTTGCATGCCTCGTAGCAGGAGCGGCACTGAATGCACTTGGCCTGGTCGATGCGATGGGGCACCTTCTTCTCGCCCGAGACCGCGGCCTGGGGACAGACCTTCTTGCATTGGCCGCAGGCTTTGCATTTTTCCTCGTCCACATAGAAGGTGCAGAGGTCCTTGCAGACCCCTGTCTTGCACCATTGCTCGTTAATGTGGGATTCATATTCTTCCCTGAAGTATTTTACGGTGGTCAACACAGGGTTCGGGGCTGTCTGGCCCAGTCCGCAGAGAGACGTGGCGATGATGTCCCCCGACATGTCCTGCAGCAGCTCTATGTCCCCCGCCCTTCCCTTCCCTTCGGTGATCTTCGTGAGGAGGTCGAGCATCATGGTAGTGCCGATCCTGCAGGGCGGGCATTTGCCGCATGACTCTTCTGCCGTGAACTCGAGGAAAAATTTTGCGACGCTCACCATGCAGTTGAGGTCGTTCATCACGACCATTCCGCCGGAGCCGACAATGGCGCCGGTCTGGACGATGTCTTCGTAGGTAACCGGCGTGTCGAGGAGGTGTTCAGGGATGCATCCCCCGGAGGGCCCTCCCAGCTGGACCGCCTTGAATTTCCTTTTATTCGGTACGCCTCCGCCGATATCGAAGATGATCTTTCTGAGCGGGATACCCATGGGCACTTCTATGAGGCCGATATTGCTGATCGCGCCGCTCAGCGCAAAGACTTTCGTACCGGTCGATTTCTCGGTACCGAGACTCCTGTACCAGTCCGAACCGTTCAGTATGATCTGGGGGATATTCGCGTAAGTCTCGACATTGTTCAGCACCGAGGGCTTGTCCCAAAGGCCTTTCTGGGCAGGGAACGGCGGCCTCGGCCTCGGCATTCCGCGCTTCCCTTCGATGGACCGCATGAGCGCAGTCTCTTCACCGCAGACAAAGGCCCCGGCGCCCAGGTATATCTCGATATCGAGATTAAAGCCCGTTCCGAGGATGTTATCGCCCAGGAGTCCGTATTCCTTGGCCTGGTTGATCGCGAGCTGGAGCCTGTGGACGGCGAGGGGGTACTCCGCCCTGACGTATATATAGCCCTTGTTTGCGCCGATCGCCTTTGCGCCGATGATCATGCCCTCGAGCACGACATGGGGGTCGGCCTCCATGATGCTCCTGTCCATGAATGCGCCGGGGTCGCCCTCGTCGCCGTTGCAGAGGATGAATTTCTGGTCGCCTTTGACCCTTGCGCAGAGCTCCCACTTCATTCCGGTGGGGAAGCCCGCACCGCCTCTTCCGCGGAGACCCGACTTCTTGAGCTCATCGATCACCTGTTCGGGCGTCATCTCCGTCAGCGCCTTCCCCGCGGCCTGGTACCCGTCCCTCGCGATGTACTCCTCGATCTTTTCGGCGTCAACCAGGCCCTTGTTCCTCAGGGCCCTGAGCACCTGGAGGCTGAAGAACGGTATATCTTTCATGAGGGGAATTGTCTGCTTCTTCACCGGCTCCTTATACATGAGCCTCTCGACAGGCCTTCCCTTTATGAAATGCTCTTCCACGATGATAGGAACATCTGCCACCTTTACCTTCTCGTAAAAGATATCCTCAGGATAGACCGTCATGACAGGACCTTCTGCACAGAAA
>DATJWU010000272.1:0-5967 GCA_035501055.1 Thermodesulfovibrionales bacterium | reverse complement strand
AGCCGTAGCCGCCAAGGTAGCCGTTGACGCGCGTGACTGCCGTCGCGTTGAGCAGGCTTTTCGTATCAGGATAGAGCGCTTTGAACTCCTTCATTATTTCGGGATATGCTCTCAGGCTGTGCTTCTGGTGATACTCCTCGGCGAGCGTGAATCCTGAATAGGGTTCAATGGCAGTCGCAATCCTCCCTTTTGTTTCGGCGGCAAGCCGGTCCCTCGTCTCCGCAGCAGCCAGCCTCTGTGCTTCATTGTGATAGAATATCGCCGCCCTGTACTGGCGGGACCAGGAACCCCTCGCCGCATCGTGACCCTTCCAGAAGACATCGAGCAGTTCCCTGTAGGTGATGCGCGAGGGATCAAAGTCGATCTCGATCGACTCGGAGTGGTCGCCCAGATTGTGATACCCCGGGTTCTTCGTCGTACCCCCGGCATATCCTACTCTGGTCCTGATAACTCCCGGCAGGCTCCCAAACTGGGAGTCAGGCCCCCAGAATCAACCAAGGGCAAAGGTGGCGGTTTCGAATGCGGCTGAAAAACGGGTGTCTGAGACGGTCAGGCGGGTGCCTGCCTCGGTATCGTTAGGACGCATAGACATATATACACCTCCTCTGAAAAAGGCTGCGGCGGCCGCAAACACTGCCAGCCCCAGCAAAACGATAATGCCAAAGCGCAATCTCATGCATTATGATACTCCGCCTTCATGAAGAAATTGTGAACACATCCTGTTCGACGCGACGGCGATAGGCCTTCTGAAAATGCTCACCGGGGCGGGGCGGCCGGCCTGATGTTCTGGTTCAGCCTGAACACGTTTGCCGGATCGTATTTGTCCTTGAGCGCCGCAAGCCGCAGGTACTTTGAGGGACCGTAGGCGGCCCTGACCCTTTCTTCCCCTTCCTCCCCGAGAAAGTTTACGTACACTCCCCCGGTAGAAAAAGGCCTCATGGCGGCTTCAAACTCCCTCGTCCACTGTATGTGTCTCTCCGATGCCCGCAGGTCCCTCCACTTCGTGACGATGTTGAGTACGAAGCGCGCGTCGCGGTGGCTGAAGGCCATCACGTCTTCAGCGGCCCTCTGCACGGCGCCTCCGAGGTGGTGCAGATGCACCTGCGTCAGCAGCGAGGTGTTGTTCCCGGAAAACGCGGAGAACACCTCGATCGCTTCATCACTGAGTTCCCTGAGATAGGCCGATTTCCAGTAGTTTCCGAGACCCGGCGGTGAGCCCGGATCGAGCATCGACTGGAGCGCCACATAGGGCATCACCTTCACCGTGTCCTCAATCGGCGGGCCCAATTCCCTGAGAGGCTTCACCGCCTTTTCCCCTGCTTCCAAAGAGCCCGCGTAACATACGTGGATGGCGGCGACGGGAGAACCGTGAAGGAGCGTGTGGTGAAACGGAGCCGGAGACGCGGCGATAAAGACGAACATCGTCGTGAGTTCATCGGGCACCGCAGTGACATAGTCGCGATAAAACCGGAGGACCTCGCGGACCTTTGATCCGGGATAATATATGGTCCCTGCAAGCACAGGGCCGACCTCGTGGAGACGGTATTGAAACTCGGTCGCGACGCCGAAGTTGCCCCCTCCGCCCCTTACCCCCCAAAAGAGGTCCTGGTTTTCAGTCTCGCGTGCGGTCAGGAATTCTCCCCCGGCAGTAACGACTTTGACGGAAAGGACGTTGTCGCAGGTCACGCCGAATTTGCGCCGAGCCAGCCGATACCGCCGCCGAGGGTAAGTCCCGCGATGCCGGTGTGAGAGACAATCCCTCCTGTCGTTGCGAGGCCATGGGCCTGCGCCGCGCTGTCGAACTCCGCCCAGGTCAGTCCGGCTTCGGCCCGGGCGGTGCGGGTAAGGGCGTTCACCTCTATCCCCTTCATCGCCGAAAGATCTATCACCATGCCGCTGTCACAGACCGAATTCCCCGCAACATTATGGCCACCGCTGCGCACCGCAATGCGCAGTTCGCGGGAGCTCGCAAACCGCACAGACCTGATGACATCATCTGCATCAGTGCAATAGACGATCATGGCAGGGCGCCTGTCTATCATCCCGTTCCAGACCCTGCGCGCATCATCGTAACGCTCGTCGTCCGGCCTTACGACTTCTCCGCGCAAAGAGCGTGTGAACGACCCTATCTCTTCTTCCCCGAGAACCGTGCCCACAAGATTAATTACCCTTCGGTCCGCCATGATTGCACCTGTATTAATTTATCATTGCATAAAAGTATGCTTGCCGGAAGGCGGAAATGGCGAAAAACCTTTTAAAGCGATCCATGCAGAAGTCGACGACGTGGGCTACAATTCCAGCCTAACCTCATGAAGTCTGAATTCCTCTTACCCATGCATTTTCAAGATGTCATCGCATTTTAAAAGGTTTTGAGACATGTTCGCCCTCCGCTCTTCCGGCGCCGTTAAATGCTCTCATTCGGAAAGGGGCGTAGGGAGAAGTCTTGTATTGTTCGCCCCAGCGAATCAGCCGGGGCTGACGATACCCCAATAAAATTAGTAGCACCTACTGCAGATAGCTCAACGCGCGCGTCATATTCAATTACCCTTGATGCCTCAATATCTGGAATCTTATCGCTTGTACAAGACTTCGACCCGCGCCCCTTTTCCCGCTGGTTTCATCCTGCGTCTCTATTTCCTCTTGAACATCTTCTTCAGGTCGTCGAGAGAAAAGAGCACTTTCGTCGGTCTTCCGTGGGGGCACTGATCGGGATGTTCGGTCTTTTCGAGATCGGAAAGAAGTCTTTGGAGCCCCTCCTCCGAGAGGATCTCTTTTCCTCTCACCGAGGCATGACACGCAATACGCGCGGCGACCGCCTCCCTCAGCGGTTTCTCGGGCCTTGTCCCTTCGGTCAACGAGGCGGCGACGTCGGAGAGTATTCCTCTGAGATCCGCCTCCTTGAGCGCCTCGGGCACGGTGCGGACAATGAGCGTGTCGTGTCCGAAATCGTCGATCTCGATGCCCATCCCGCCCAAGAGGTCTTTATTTTCTATGAGCATGCGGTACTCACTGTGGGAGAGCTTCAGTTGCACCGGGAAGAGAAGTTGATGGGAGGCGAGGTCGACCCCCTGCACAAAACGTTCATAAAGCACCCGTTCGTGCGCTGCATGGTGGTCAAGCAGGGTCAGCCCTCCCCTGCCGGCCATCGCCACGTAAGTGTCTCCGAGGTAGATGAACGGAACAGAAGGTCGATACCGGAGCTCGACGTTTTCGGATACCCCGCCGCCCGAAGGAGGCGACGCTGCGTAGGAAAAGGGGCCGGGGAAGCCTGAAGCGAAATCAGGAAGGCCCGATGGGCCTGAGGTTTTGCCCCAATCCGGAGCCTCTGCAAAAGGCGCATGGCGAAGATCCCTCTCTGTCCGGAGAGATTCCCTGAGCCCGGCCGCGATAAACCGGTGTATCTCTTCCTTGTGTTCGAAGCGCACTTCACGCTTCGTGGGATGGACATTGAAATCGACCGTTTTCGGGTCGATCTCGATATACAGGAAGAAGAGGGGATGTTTCCCCTGCGGGAGAAGTCCTTCGTATGCGGAATAGACCGCATGGGAGACTGTCTGGTCCTTGACGGGCCGCCTGTTGAGAAAGATGAACTGGTGACTTCTCGTGGCCCTGAAGTTCTCCCCCTTCGTGACAAAGGCGGTCATCTTCATCCCTCTGGTCTCGGCATTCACCTCCGAGATACCTTCGAGGAACTCGGCACCATACGTCTGGAGGATCCTCTCTCTCGGCCCTGATGCCCTCGGGAGGGTCATCGTTTCCTGTTTTCCGGTGAAGAGCCTGAAGCCGACCTCCCAGTGTGAGAGGGCCTCTTTCGTCACCGTATCGATGATGTGGAAGAGCTCAGTACTGTCTGACTTGAGAAACTTCTTCCGGGCGGGTGTGTTGAAAAAGAGGTCCCTTATCTCAAGCGTAGTGCCCATGGAGGGCGCATCCTTTACCTCCTTCAGCTCTCCTCCCTCGATCTCGACAGAGAGGCCCGACAGGGCATCCCGCAGTCCAGTGACAAGTCTCATCCTCGACACAGAGGCGATGGACGGGAGCGCCTCTCCCCTGAAGCCCATGGTCCTGATGTTGAACAGATCATCCTCGTGCAGGAGTTTGCTCGTGGCGTGGGGTTCGATGCAGAGAAGGGCATCTTCACGGTCCATGCCCTCGCCGTTGTCAACGACCCTGATAAGGCCCTTTCCTCCCCGGAGGATCTCCGTGCTGATATCGGTGCTCCCTGCGTCAATAGAATTTTCTATCAGCTCCTTAACCACTGACGCAGGTCTTTCGATCACCTCGCCTGCGGCGATTTTGTTCCTCAGTTCTATGGGGAGGACCTTGATACGGGACATAGGACATTGTAAGGTCCGGCGAAGGCGGAGGTCAAGGATGGAATCGATCGACTCTTTCTTCCTCATTGTTTATGATATGATGGTGCATGAAGAGGAGTGGACGCGGTTCGCGCACGGGAAATCAGAAAGGCCATGCCGGCATCAGTATCACGCGCTTTGCCCTCACCTATCTCGCCCTCATGGGGTCCTTCTTTCTCCTGATAGGTCTGAAGCCGGTCCAGAACGTGATCGATCTGAACGGGATCTACACAAATGGGGTCGTTTTTGCCACGGCAAAACTTTTGGGGATCGCCGGCATTCCCTGCACCCCTCACGGCTCGCTCATTCAGCTTCCGGCGATCGCCCTTGATGTAAAATTCGGATGCAACGGCCTGGAGGCAGTCATGATCTATTCCGTGGCGATCGTCGCCTATCCTTCTTCATGGCGGAAAAAAATGGCCGGCATACTCGCAGGCTTTGTGGTCCTGCAGATCGTGAATGTCCTGAGGATCGCCGCACTCGCCTATTCCGGAGTCCATTTCAGGAGTCTCTTCGAGTATCTCCACATATATGTTGCACAGGGGATGATGATCGCAGTGTCCCTCGCCCTGTTCTTTGTCTATCTGACCTATGCGGGAAGCGACAGGGCAGCCTCAGCGTAAGGGGATAGTCCTCGCGTCCGTGATTACCTTCCTCATCGCCTATCCCTTTTTCCTCGCCCTCTGGATACCGATGAAGGACACTTACGCGCACGCAGTCGTCTTCACCGCATCGAAAATAGCCGCGGGCGTGAAGGACCTCGCCTTCGAGGGATTGAAGGAGGAGAAGGACAGTTTTGAAGCGAGCTTCGCGCCTCTTGGCCGTGTCTCGTCCATGCTCATCGATATACCGGTCAAGACCTCCTCCTACACCTTCAATGCACCCCTCACCTTTGCGATCATGGCGGCGCTTTTTCGCTCGACCCGCAGAAGGTGGAGGGCTTACAGCGAGGCGCTCCTGCTTCTCGTCTCGGTGCACCTCCTTTACGTGTTTTCTTTAGAAGCGAAGGAGCTGACGAACGTGCTGACAGACAAGGGGCTTGAAGCAATGAGTATGCCCCGCCTCTTCATCTACCAGTTCCTTTGGGGTTTTACCGACAACATGGTAATCCGCTTCGAGCCGTTCCTTATCGGATTCTATCTCTTTGCGCGCTTCAGGAAGTAGAGCTTCTGCTCCGGCACTCCAGCGCCAGACTGACAGATAACGACTGGCTTCGGTTCGAAACATGCACAGATTGGTACTTCTTGGACTCAACACTGTAACGTTTCTGCTGCAGACGCAAGGTTTCTCTCGGAAACAAATGTTGGGCGTGACATGGGCGATCAGGCTTACGTGTACGATAACGCTTTCTCGCGAAGGAGTTTGTGGCTGGAAATCTTGGAGCTATGTTGACTGCTTCAACTAATACTCGGCCAATGAAGCTCCAGATCCTTCGCTAATTACAAGAACAGGAGAAATGACTTCCTGTAAGCGGTGTGAGACATGATCACCTCGCGCTGTCCGATCTGTCAATCAAATATTTCTCCTAGCTTATTCTATGTTTTCTCAGCGCGTAAACGCATGACAATCCTGCAAGAAGCACAAAGATAACCATGCCCCATTCTGACATTGA
>DATJWU010000271.1:0-2850 GCA_035501055.1 Thermodesulfovibrionales bacterium | reverse complement strand
ACACGATTCGAGCGGTACGATAGGGTTGATCATCAACAGGCCGACCAAGGTGAGGCTTTCCGATCTCTTTCCGAACATCGCGGGATTACAGAAGAAGACCGATACAGTGTTTGTCGGAGGCCCGGTCGGCAGAAACGAGATTTTCATGCTCATACGCTCCAGGGGTCTCCCGGAAGGGGCTCTCTATGTAATGAAAGAGATGTACGTGAGTACAAGCATGGCGGTATTGAAGCGTATTGCGAACGACAGCAAGGCGCAGGAGAAGTTCCGTCTCTATGACGGTTACGCAGGGTGGGCTGCCGGGCAGCTTGAACGGGAAGTGTTGCGAGGCGACTGGCATGTGCTGGAGGCCGATGCCGAGACCGTCTTTGAGAGGGACCCTGAAAAGATCTGGCAGGAGCTCATCCTGCGAAGCTCCGCGATTCAGACAAGGCGGGACTCAGGAATTCATTTGTTCTAAATAATGAGAAACCGGGAAGGGTGTGCGAGCGGCACACGAAAGGAGGATGCTATGACGATGCGCAGGAACACTGAAACGCTCCTGATCGCTGTTGCATGTGTGCTTTGTCTTGCGGCACTCTCAGGAATGCAGACGCCGGCGCAGTGCGGCGAACAGGGGACGGCCTCGGGAACGTTTACGCTTGACGGGAAGAGTGTGAAGCTCGGCCATGCCTATGCGATGGCGCAGCCCAACACCTTTGAGAAGGACAAGACCGATATCGCCGTGCTCATCACAGAACGGCCTCTTCAGGACAGTGCGCTGAGCGACCTCGAAGATCTCCTCGATGCTGCGCAGGACATCAAGGAGAGTTCATGGGTTTTCTTCAAGATTGACGATTCCGGCAAACCTGTTTTCGAGATGATCTACCAGCCGGTCCTTGGGGAGAACAGGCTCATGATGTCCGGCTTCACTCACGCCGAGTTCCTCGGGCAGGTTCCTCCGAAGGGGCGTATCGAAGGAACCTTCAGGACGAAGAAGGCGGAGGAATTCGTGGGGCATGCCTATGAACTGGACGTGACGTTCAAGTCGCCGGTCGTTCAGGCGAAGCGTCCCGAACCCCTCCCTGACGCGAAGAGCGGCAAGACCCTTCCCCCCGACGGCGGAGAACCCGGGAAGGCCTACATGGCGTATCACGCAGCCCTTATGAAAAAAGACGTCGCGGAATTTCGTAAATTCGCCCCCGAAACAGTAAAGGGGAAGAAGCTTACCGACAAGGAACTGCAGGAAGGGATGGAGTTCATGGGCTTGATGACTCCGCCCAAACCCATGGTCGAAAAAGGGTTCATAAGCACACAGGGGGAACGGGCGGTCCTCTATATCACCGGAATGGTCGAAAACGAAAAGAACTACGGCACCATTGAAATGATAAAGAGCGGCGGTAAGTGGCGGGTGAACAGAGAGAGCTGGGGCAATACGCCGCCCGAGAAATAGGGCGGAGTGTGGGCGCAGCTGACAGAAGAGGTCGAATCACTCTCCCGGCGGCCCGGCTCTCACTGACAGGGTGAACAGATCATCCACGATTGACAACCTGCAGAAACCTGATAAAATTGAAATGCCTCGCCTCGGCATTCCGCCAGGGAGGTCAACGGGAAGTTTGGACGGGAGGATATATGGCAGATATCAAGAAGCTCGAAGAGATCGCGAAACTGATACGTTACTATTCTCTCGTATCTACCACTGCAGCGGGGTCGGGCCATCCGACCTCTTCGCTCTCAGCCGCAGACCTGATGACGGCCCTTCTCTTCGGCGGGGTCTTCAGATACGACCCGGACAATCCCGACTATCCCAATAACGACCGCCTCATTTTTTCGAAGGGTCATGCGTCGCCGCTCTTTTACGCGCTCTGGGCTGCCGCGGGGAAGGTGACGGAGAAGGACCTGATGACGATGAGAAAATTCGGCAGTCGTCTTGAAGGACATCCCACGGTTGCGTTCCGCTATACGGAGGCTTCTACAGGCTCGCTGGGACAGGGCCTCCCTGTCGGCGTTGGTATGGCGTTGAATGCGAAGTATGTCGACAAACTCCCTTACAGGACCTTCGTGCTCCTCGGCGACAGCGAGATGGCCGAGGGCTCGCAGTACGAGGCCCTTGAACTCGCGGCATACTACAGGCTGGAGAATCTCGTCGGCGTCGTTGATGTGAACCGGCTGGGGCAGCGCGGGGAGACGATGTACGGCCATGACCTCAGCGTCTATGAGAGGAGGATATCCTCATTCGGCTGGCGGACTTTCGTCGTTGACGGCCATTCCATGGCGGAAATCCTTGCGGCCTTTGAAGAAACCCTTGCGGTCCGCGATGCGCCGAGCATGATCATCGCAAGGACCCTGAAAGGGAAGGGGGTCTCTTTTATTGAGGACAAAAACGGATGGCACGGCAAGGCTCTCAATCAGGAAGAGTTGGCGCGCGCCCTCACCGAGATCGGGACGGTCGACAAATCCCTCCGCGGAGAAATAAAGAAACCCGATGATCTGCGGCCTGAAGTGAAGACGGGCGGGAAGGCCGGGGCGGTATCCTATCCGGAAGATAAGCCCGTCGCGACGCGGCATGCATACGGTAATGCCCTGGTGCGGATCTTCCCGCAATTCCCCGACATGGTGGTGCTCGATGCAGAGGTGAGCAATTCGACCTTCGCGGAGATATTTAAGAAATCTTATCCAGACCGTTTTTTTGAGATGTACATCGCGGAACAGAACATGGCAGGAGCGGCGCTTGGATTCTCACGCAGGAACAAGGTGCCCTTTGTATCGACCTTCGCGGCATTCCTGACTCGCGCCTTCGATCAGATACGGATGAGCCAGTATTCTGATGCGAATATAAAGTTCTGCGGCTCCCATGCGGGCGTGTCGATC
>DATJWU010000270.1:0-4023 GCA_035501055.1 Thermodesulfovibrionales bacterium | reverse complement strand
TGCGCCATTTATGTGGACAGCATCCGCTGATTCCATCTTCGCCAAACTTAAAAGACTTCTGTCAGTTATTAATGGAACGCAACACTAGGGGAAAACTGCAACTGATGCGCTTTCCGGACTAAAGCGTCAGCGTGAACCGATAGCCGACGCCGGGCTCATTTATCAGGAGTCTGGGTCTGGCAGGGTCTGTCTCGAGTTTCCTCCGGAGCTGTGCCATATATACATGGAGATACTGCTGCTGTTCCGCATAGGCAGGGCCCCATACTTTCTTCAGCAGCTGGGTGTGAGTCACCACCTTGCCGGCATTATTCACAAGAACAGCCAATAAACGATATTCGATAGGCGTGAGATGAATTTCCTTGTCCTTTAAAAAAACCTGCCGGGATGCGAGGTCAACCCTGAGTTCATCTACGACGAACACGACCTCCTTTTGCCCGGAATGCTGCATCGCACCGTGACGAAGCGCAACCCGTATGCGCGCGAGCAGTTCGCCGGCTCCAAACGGCTTCGTGAGATAATCGTCGGCGCCTGCATCCAGTGCTTTGACCTTGTCCTCCTCCTGCTCCCGTGCAGAAATGACGATGATCGGCACTTCACTCACTTCTCTGAATCTTGTCGCCACTTCGATACCATCCATGTCGGGCAACCCGAGGTCGAGGAGAACCACATCCGGATTGCGCGTCATACCCTCAGTCAGCCCCGTCTGCCCGGAAAAAGCTTCGACGAGTCTGTACCCATGACTTTGCAGGGTCACACGGAGGAAACGACGCATCTGGGGCTCATCCTCTATCAAGAGAATCAGCTCTTTCTCCTGTGTCATCGCCCATCACCCTTCATATTCAGGCATGACCGGCTGCTCGCCCAGGGGAAGGGAAAATCGAAATATCGCGCCTCCCCCCTGCCGGTTCTCCGCCCATATCCGGCCGCCGTGAGCCGTAAGAATTGCCCGGCAAATAGTCAGTCCGAGACCGATCCCTCCCCCCATAGTGGATCCCCTCACAAACTTGTCGAATATCCTTTCCTCTTCCCCCTGGGGGATTCCGGGTCCCGCGTCCTCAATCTCAAAAACTATTTCTCCGTCTTTGACGGATGCTGAAAGATCAACGGGAGTCCCCTCGGGCGTATATTTCATGATGTTATCAAAGAGATTCATGAGCACCTGTTCGATGAGCAGGGGATCAAAAGAAACCAAAGGGAGGTCTTCGGGCAAGGTGATCTTCACGGGCCTGTTCTTGAGTCTTTCGGCGAGACGGTTCAGCACCGCTCCGACGATCTGTTCAACAGGCTGCCACTCTTTCTTGACTTTTATCGCCCCGGCTTCTATGCGCGTCATGTCGAGAACGTTTCTGATTATTTGATTCAGATGCTCGGCCTCTTCATAGACGGTCTGCATCAACTCATGTCGTTCAGGGGCGCTGAGAGTCACATCTTCCTGCAAAAGAGTTGTTGCGGCCCCGGTGATCGCGGCCAGGGGGGTGCGAAGATCGTGGGAGACCGAACTGAGCAGGGTATTTCTCAAGGTCTCCGTCTCGGCCTTCAGAAGGGCCTGCTGCGCCTCTTCAGAAAGCAGGGCCCTGTCGATCGCCATTGCGATAAGGTTTGCGAAGCTCTCCAGTACATGGATCTGTTCATGATCGAGAGCGCCGACCATGTCACTCTGCAACACGCCCAGCACGCCCACCGCCCTGGACGGCGTGACAAGCGGAAGGTACAATGCCTCCGCGCCAGGCAAGGTGTCCGTACCCACCCCCGCCTCCCGCCGGTGGACGAAGGCCCATTGGGCCACGCTCAGCTCGTTTTGATCGAGGGCGAACGTTCCCGGACCCGTGACCACGCTCTTCAGTTTTTCCCACTCATCAGGCACCAGAATAACTATCTCCCGTGAGAAGACCTCATAAATATGTTTGACAGCGACGGTGCTTAACCGCGCGATTCCCCGTTCACGCGCCAGGTCCCTGCTCAGGTTGTAGAGGGCCGCAGTCCTTGTTTCACGCGAGCGGGCCGCGCCTGCCTGGGCGCGTATCCTCAGCGTCAATCTGCTGATGACGAGGCCGACGATGAACATTACCGCAAAGGTGAGAAAATATCTGATATCGCTTACCGCGAAGGTGTAGTAAGGCGGGACAAAAAAGAAATCGAAGGCTGCCACGCTGAGAATAGTTGCCAGCAGAGACGGTCCTTTGCCTGCGCGGCTCGAGACAAGAACGATCCCGAGAAGATATACCATCGACATGTCCACAAGCGTGAGATACCGCGCCATTAAGCCCGAAATGCCTGTCACCGCGGAAACAGTCCCGATGCTCAGGACCCACTCGTTGAGGCTAGACCGGGCTGGTGCCGCGGTTCTTGCGGCGTGTTGAGGCACCGGCTCACCGACATCGCCCGTGATGACGTACACGTCTATGTCGCCGCTTCCGCGCACAAGCTCATCGAGTGTGGAACCGAACAATGTGTCCTTCCATCGGGGATGAGTCGGCTTGCCGATAAGGATTTTCGTGACGTTGCGGGACCGGGCGTAATTGAGGATCGCCTCGCTCGCCTTGTGTCCTGAAAGGGTCACGGTCTCGGCACCAAGGCTTTCGGCAAGCCGCATGTGTTCGGCAAGCTGTGTCATATCGTCCTGCGACGGCTTTATCTTGTGAGAGGCCTCGACATACACCCCGATCAGCTCCGCTCGCAGCCCCGCTGCCATACGCTTCGCGGCCCGGATAAGACGGATCGAACGGGGATTCGGACCGATCGCGACCAGTATCCGCTCCCCCGCCGGCCATACCTCCTTGACGCCCTTGATATCCCTGTAGCTCCGCATCTGCTCATCGACGCTTTCCGCGGTGCGGCGCAGGGCAAGCTCACGGAGCGCAAGGAGGTTTCCCTTGCGAAAAAAGTTCTCCCGCGCCTTGGCTGCCATCTCCTCCATATACACCTTTCCCTCCCTGAGCCTTTTCAGAAGGTCCTCAGGCGGGAGGTCTATGAGCTCGATATCGTCTGCGCGGTCTATCACAAAATCAGGAATCGTTTCCCGCACGCTGATCCCGGTGATTTGGGCGACTACATCATTGAGACTCTCGAGGTGCTGCACGTTCACCGTGGTATACACCGAGATCCCCGCGCCAAGCAACTCATAAACATCCTGCCAGCGCTTCTTGTGGCGGGAGCCGGGCGCATTTGTGTGTGCAAGCTCATCAACCAGAATGATCGCGGGCTTTCTGGCAAGAGCAGCGTCAAGATCGAATTCCTTCAAGACCGTCCCTCTGTATTCAAGGTTGCGGCGGGGCATGATTTCGAGCCCCTCGAGAAGCGCCCCGGTTTCCTTACGGCTGTGGGTTTCGACAAGTCCGGCAACAACGTCTACCCCTTCAGCACGCTTCTGCCGGGCGGCTTCGAGCATGGCATACGTCTTGCCCACCCCCGGCGCAGCGCCGAAGAAGATCTTCAGTTGCCCCTCGCGTCTTCTCTCGGTCTCCTGGCGAAGACGATTGAGAATCTCGTCAGGATCAGGTCGTCGCTCTTCCATTACCATTTCACTATTATTCTCTCTTCCTTTGATTCTATTATCGCATCCTTATATCGCATCCTTAAAGGCTCGGGCAAAGGAGTATCATTTCTCATGATCGCATATCCCCACGGAAACAACGAGACACGAAACATCGCCGCCTGTTGCGATATCGTCTGCCCTGACCTCACCCTCCATAACTTCGCCCTTGATATAGGTCTCTCCGACATACGATAGTACCTTTATTTTTCCCACCACCTTGGCCTGACAGGATGAGCTTGTCCTGTGGACGGTAAGGACATCACCGGGATGAATGCCTCTTTTGACATCTCGCGTGCCGCTATGAAACAGATAAACTGTTTCACCGGTCCTTATGGAGGTTTCGAGCTTCTCCTCTCGATGGTAGAGCTGTACCGGGAAGAAAGAGGTAGCGACGACGGACGAAGGGACTCCCAACTCCAGAAAGGACAGCATGAGCGCGACAACTGCAGTCATCACCCATTTTCCGGACGGACGAGAAGCGGAAATTG
>DATJWU010000269.1:0-2439 GCA_035501055.1 Thermodesulfovibrionales bacterium | reverse complement strand
GCGGCCGCCCTGTTCCTCGTTCTCCCGTGATCAAAGGTGCCCCCCGGGAGAAGGATTACTTTCGTGCCGTACTGCTCTGCAATGAGCCTTGTGTTGTCTTCCGAGGAAGAATCTATTATGATAATCTCCGAGGGAGCGGGGTCCTGTACCAGAAGTCCGGAGAGGAGGTCCTTCAGGAGGGAACCGGCATTCAGTGTGGGTATGATGACCGATACCTGCATAGCGATATATTGTATCATAGGACGGAGGCCCGATTCGCAAGGGAATTAAGGCATGAAGATCATCGTAACAGGCGGCGCAGGATATATAGGTAGCCACGTGGTCAGGGCCCTCGGCGACAGGGGACACGACGTGCTGACCTATGACAATCTCTCCTTCGGTCATGCAGAAGCCGTTCTTCACGGTTCACTCGTTGTGGGAGACCTCTCTGACCGTGAAACGCTGCGGAAGACCTTTGAGGCCTTCAGGCCCGACGCGGTAATGCATTTTGCGGCATACATCGTGGTGCCGGAGTCTGTGAAGGAGCCGATTCTGTATTACCGGAACAACTTCTGCAATGCACTGAACCTCATCGAGGTGTGCCGGAAGCACGGTACAAAGAACTTCATCTTCTCCTCGACCGCTGCGGTCTATGGGATCCCCGGCGTGAGCCCTGTGGGCGAAGAGGCGCCGCTGGAGCCGATAAATCCCTATGGCAGCTCAAAAGCGATGGTGGAGAGGGTTCTTTCCGATCTTGCCGCGGATCCGCATTTTCGTTTTGTGTCGCTGCGGTATTTCAATGTGGCGGGTGCCGATGCGATGGCGAGAATCGGTCAGAAGAGAAAAGACGCCACGCACCTCATCACTCTGGCGGTGCGGACCGCTCTCGGCAAGAGGCCTTTCCTTGAGATCTACGGCACTGATTATCCGACCGCGGATGGCACATGCATCCGGGACTACATCCACGTCGATGACCTTGCCGAGGCCCATCTGGCGGCGCTCGACTATCTTCTCCAGGGGGGAGAGAGTGACGTCTTTAACTGCGGCTACGGACACGGGGCCTCCGTGAAAGAGGTAGTGGCCGTTGCAAAGAGGGTGACAGGCGATGACTTCAGGGTGATTGAGACAGGGAGGCGGGAAGGCGATCCGCCTGAGCTCGTCGCAGATTCCTCAAAACTCAGGACCGTACTCGGCTGGACTCCAAAGTACGACGATCTTGACTATCTCATCAGGACCGCCTTTGCGTGGGAGAAGAAGATCAGAGACATGTGAAGCGTTTCACTCATGGTCTGATATGGTATAATTCAGGACCGTAATTTAATAATGAAATCGATGGAGGTTTCCCTGCCGAATGCTTTTGAGAACCCGTCTGACCGGTAGCGTCCGGGGTTCCGGATACATCAGCCGCCGTGTATTGTTTTTGATTGTCCTGAGCGTTGTGGTCTTCTCTGCCGGAACCGCCTTTTGCGAGGACCCTGTCGCGCGACTGAAGGAGGATACCCTCGCCTATTTCAGGCCGTTGAAAGGGAAAGTAACCGGCGTCGAAGGGAACCTCGTCTCTGCGGATCTCAGCACGAAATCAGGCATAAAGCCGGGCATGAGGTTGACCGTTTTGAGGGAGGGTGCCCCCTTCCTCCATCCCGTCACCAAGGAGCCGCTGGGAAAAACAGAAGCTGCGGTCGGGACCGTGCAGGTGAAAGACGTGCGGGAGGACGGAGCTTTGCTGTCGGTCGTGAAGGGCGATGTCAGAAAGGGCGATCTCCTGAGAATTTCCGAGATAAAGGTGAAGGCGCTCTTCTTCCAGGATAAGAGCGTCGACTGGAGCCTTGCAGAACACTACTACCGGCTTCTGAAGGAGAGCGGGAGGATTGAATTTGTCGATACACCGCTTGACTCGGGCGATGATGAGGCAGTGCTGGAGGAGGCAAGGAATAGGGGCTGCGCAGTGGCGCTTGTGCTCAGGGGCACCGAAGCCGGCGGAATCATGGTCGTCAGACAGAGCCTCTTCTGGGTCGAGGGGCCGGCAAAGATTGCCGAGGAAGAGGTGAAGGTGGAGAGTTCCTATGTAAAGGAACTCAATCTCGGGGAGGCAATGTATTCACCGACGGCATCGGCGGGTGATGCCCTCCTCTTCTTTGATCTTCCCTTCAGCGGAAGGCTCGTCGCCTCGGGCGACCTGTATGGCGACGGCCATATGGAACTGATTATTACGAGCGGCCGGGATATCCGGGTCTTTGCGCCCGGCCCAAGCCTTCAGAACCTCTACGAGATCAAGGGCGGGAGTTCAGATAATTTTCTCTGGATCGATACCCTTGATATTGACGGCGACGGCAAGGACGAGATCATCGTGACTTCCATGAGAGGCGGTGACATCGTTTCCTCGAAAACCGGTGACTCGATGAGCGGTGACCCGCCCTCGAGAACCGGTAGCATCGTTTCCTCTATCTATGCCCTAAGGGG
>DATJWU010000268.1:0-4034 GCA_035501055.1 Thermodesulfovibrionales bacterium | reverse complement strand
CCCTGTCGTTGCTATGCCTTCCCTTGCCTTTGGCCGCTGGGCATCATTGAGGTGAACAGTGATTGACTCCTCTCCCTTCGCCATTACTACCTTGTCGGCATCGATTTCTCTTACCACAAAACCGCTCAGCGTCTCGCCTTTTTTCAGCGAAACCTGACGCTTTCCCCGGCCTGCTGTGCTCTGGGGCGCCTTCCGGTCTTCCATGTACGCCACGCTTGTGCTGTCTGTCACTAATGTCCCATAGAGCACAAATTCGGGTGGCGGCGGCGGGGGAGGGCCGGGCGGCTTTTCGACAGGGATCTTCCTCTCAGGATGAAAGAGGTTCTGGTCGGCGATGAGCGTATAGTCCTGAGGAGAAGGAACCTGGCTCTGTGCCGGTATTTCCTCTTTTGCCGGTTCGGTTTTCTTTAGCGCCGGAGGCGTGAAACTCGTGTGTGTACGAACCATGGGGGAGATGACCGTGCTGGCCCACGCTGCGGCAACCGCGGCGAGGACGATATTGAGAACGGTAATATTCCTGAAAAGATACTTCATGAAGTCCGCACTACTTCACTGTCGCCATCGCAGAGACGTCCAGTTTCACCGTAAGTTCTTTAGGGGTTTGGTAATTCCTTACCCTGGCATCCAGCTCCTTCACGATCAGATAGGGGGTCCGCGTCTCGATCGAATAGAGGATATCTGCCAGCGCCCTTGTGTCGGGGATGAGCGTGTCGATACTCACATTGACGATCCTGAAATTGCCGAGGTCTTCAGGTTTTCCGACCCTCTCACTCGATATGGTTCCTCCCCTGCCGACGACAATTCCCTTCACGCCGTCCTGGAGCGTGGCAGCGACGATGGAAGGGGTCTGCCCCTCGATGAGTTTCGAGTCATCGGCCTTCCTTGCCTCCTTCAATGAGGCAAGTCTCTTCTCCAGTCTCGGTTTTTCCGCGATGAGGGCATTGTATTTTTCAAGGGTCCTGATTTTGATCGCTTCACTTTCCTTCACCGACGCGAGGTCCGCCCGCACACGCACATAGCCGTACTGGTACACGACGAGTATGAGCAGGACGAAAATAAGAGGAACGGCGATCTTCAGTGTCTTATTTTTTTCCATCTTTTGCCTTTTCAGCAGGCTTGGGGACTTCCCCGGCCTTGGCGGCGCCCTCCCCTGCTTTGAGGGGCTCCGTAGAGGGCTTCTTGAAGCCCTTGATCTCCATTTTTATCACAAAGCGGTCGGCGTTCATCCGCGCGTCTCTGAAGGTCGGAGACGCAAATTCAGACTTCCTGAAAAGCTTGGATGCCTCAAGCTTCGGCAACAGCTCTGTCGCAGAGCTCGCATACCCTTCAATCTCCGCGGTCGTTTCGGTCACCCGTACTCTTGTCAGCCATGTAGTTTTGGGAAGGACGGAAGTGAGCTCCCTGATCACATTGAGGACCATCGGCCTGTCTTCCTTGAAGCCGATGATCGTTTCGATATCCTTGTTCAGTGCATCGATCTCTTTTTTCAACGCCTCAACCTTCTTCACCTCGTCTTTTTTGAGGGAGATTTGGCGGTCGATTTCGGCAAGCCTCTTCTCTTCTGTCCGGAACGGAGTCACGATCTGGAGGATCCAAAGGAAGATGAGGAGCGTCACCAACACGGCGGTCAGACCCAACGGGGGCTTCTTTTTTTCGTGCCTGCCCTTATCAAGGAGGTTCAGCCCTGTACGGCCGGGTGTCAACGCCTCGACGACACCGCCGAGCGAAGCGTAGGAAAAGTCCTGCCGGGGTCCAGGGAGCTTCAGCCCTGTATCGGTTTCGTTAAGGACCGTAAGCGGTACCTGGGCACGAGCCTTCAGCAGTTCCTTCAGCGTCGGGCTTTGGTCAGTGAGGAGCAGTACGATTCGGGGCTCTTTTCCCTGCTTCCCCCGGCTCCTGACCACGTCGAGGTCGGCCATGATTTTCTCTGCCTTCTCTTTCTCACCGGCAGCGGCATAATTCCCGGTAAACGTCTCTTGTATGATTCCGTTACGGTACAATGCTCCCTCGTAGACGTCCTGACGCACATCTACAAAAACAAAATCCCCTTTTTCTCTGTGGTGTATCAATGAACCTATGCCGGACAAAGAGACCGTGATCGCGTCGACAGACAATCCCTTTTCTCCGAACGCCTCGAGGTAAGGGGTTATGATTTCGGACCGGGCAGCCGCGATGAGGATGACGATTTTTCCTTCGGCCTCCCCCAGCACCTGAAAATCGTAGTACGCGTCTTCCGCGCTGAAAGGCGTGAGGCGATCCATCTCGTACGAGATGACCTCGGGGAGATTCTCTTTCACCGTAGACGGAAGTTCGATGGTTCTTATTATTGCCCAGGCCTTGGGGATGCTCAACGTAATCCCGGCTTTTGTTGCGAAGAGATCGCTGGCGGTCAGCGCCGCGGAAGAGGCGAGGTCCTGAGGCTGAACGTAGTCATGACCGCTGAAGGAATGCCGCTTCGCCCCTCTGATCGTTATGCGGGACAGGAACCGTGAACCGTAGGTGACACAGGCGTCCGCCCCTTCGAGGGATACGCAGATGCTTTTCTTCGGTGCGATCCTGTCATCGTCAAGACTGAGGGCAAGATACTCCCAGAGGACACCCCCCAGTTTCCTCAGATTCTCCGTCACGCCCGAGGCGATCGCCGTTGCCTTTCTTATCGCGTCCGCTTCACTCATCGATTCCATTCAACTTTCCTGCTTCTGCGCTTCTTTCCGGGCCCCCGACGACATCCTCGCCGGACTTTTGTAGGAGAGGTATTTGAATTTATTATTGCCTTCAATCGTCAGTGTTGCCCGCGCGGCGTATCCGGTCTTTTCATCCTCTTTATAGCCAAGGGCCTCGACGCTGAAGGTCGTGCCCCCGGCGACCGTAAGATAGAGATTCATCGTCTGTGCGTTAAGTCCCGGTATCTCAGCGACGTTCAAGATGTCCTTGACCTGTCTCAGGCTGACTATCGCCTCGACAATCTCGGGCGTCATGTCGGGCACCGCAAGCAGGAGATCCTTGGGTGCGGCGTTTATGTTTATCTGCGGCGTGGTGGCGGGCATGACCGAAATCAGGTCGGCGATGCCTTTTTTCTCGCCGGTGCCGTAAAGGATTTCGGGCGTCATCCCTTTGACGAGCAGGAGCTCTTCGAGGGTGTCAAAATCGGCGTGTTTCGGCTCATAGGGATTCGGAAGAGAGGCGTAATAGTCGTCACCGGCTCCGTTCAGCCTGTGCATTCCCTTGTTGGGGTCTTTCCAATCCAGCACGGAATCTGTGATGCCATCCACGTCTTTTTCAGGAACTCCTGTATTCTTCAAAAGATTCTTGAATATTATAGCATTTGAGTCGTTCATTTTGTTTATGTTCAGCTTGCCCGATTCGTCGAAGATCGCCACGGTGTATGAGCCGCCGCTGGTCTTGCCGGTATAGGGTGTCCCGTCGACAGTCCATACTTCGCGTCCCTCCAGGATTACGGTCTGGCCTTTATTCACGATGCGGTAGAAAAGTTCCATGATCCCGCGCTCGATCCCTGCCTCGGCGAGGAACCTCTTTTCTATCCCTTCTTTGAAGGACAGCGTGGCGAGGGTTTCGGCCTTAATCGCGAAGGAAAAGGAAAGGACAATTACCATGAGAATAGTGAGCGTCCACAATACGAGGAGCAGTGCGATTCCTTTTTCCGAGGAAAGCTTTTTCATTACCGGATCGCCGGGGTTGAGGCAGTACCGGGGGCGGCCGCCTGGGTCAGGGACCCTTTCGCTCTCATGGGGATGATTGTGGCAAGGTCCCTCTTGCCGTCGACGATATGGAGCCGCACCTTTTCAGGGGTAGTCGTGGTATCTGTCCAGGTATCGACCCAGTCGCCTTTCTCAGCCGTAGGGTCCTTGTAGAAATACTCAAAAGAGATACCATCATGGATATTGAGCAGTCTCGTCTCCCCCCCTCCGCTCACCCCTACCGCGTTCTCGGTCACAGACAGGAACTTCTTGCCGTTGTCGTCCGGTTTGACTGCATAGGCGACCATCACATATCCATTCTGCCCGCTAAAGATG
>DATJWU010000267.1:0-4973 GCA_035501055.1 Thermodesulfovibrionales bacterium | reverse complement strand
TCATATTCAGGAAAAGGGAGCGGTTCAGCAAGCCCGGGAAATGTCCTGTCTGCCGCAGCGAATCAATCGAAGAGCCCCTTTTCTCGATCAGAAAAGAATAGACCTCATAGTTGCGGTCGGCAGAAAGGCAGGAAGCCACGGACCGAGATTGCCAAAGTGGGGCTGAAATGTTAATATAACAGGTTTTTATAGGCTTATTAATACTCCATGGACACGAAAAAAATACAGGCAGGAGTCAGGCTGCTCATCGAAGGCATCGGAGAAGATCCCGATCGGCCAGGGCTGAGAAGAACGCCCCAGAGGGTCGCGGCGATGTTCGCGGAGATTTTTTCCGGTCTTGCCGAATCGCCCGAAGATATCCTCACCCCCATGGAGGGCGAAAAGCATGATGAGATGGTCCTGCTCAGGGATATTCCTTTTTACTCGGTCTGCGAGCATCACCTCCTGCCCTTTTCCGGTCATGCCCATATCGCCTACATCCCCGAAGGGGGCAGAATAGTCGGGATAAGCTCCCTTGCGAGGGCGCTCGAGGTTTTCGCAAAAAGACCCCAGGTTCAGGAGAGGCTGACAACCCAGCTCGCGGACCAGATTATGAGAAAACTGAAGCCGAAGGGCTGTATGGTCATCCTCGACGCCGAACACCTCTGCATGAGCATGCGGGGAATAAAGAAACCGGGATCTACCGTGGTAACCTCCGCGGTAAGGGGAATCTTCAGAACCAAGGCGAGCACCCGGGAAGAGTTGCTCCAGCTCATAAGGAAGCACTGATTAGGGACTAGGGATTGGGGATTGGTTCCGGTCATCCGGTCCCCAGCCCCGAGTTACTAATCCCCAAAATAAAGGAGGAGAAAGAAGATGGCAGCAAAAATCATAAGCGGCACGGAAGTGGCCGCCGAAATCAGGGAAGAGCTTAAGAAGGAAGTCGCTGCGATGAAGGAAAAGCACGGCGTCGTGCCTGGACTGGTCACCATCATCGTCGGAAAAAACCCCGCTTCGGTCAGTTATGTGACCGCCAAACAGAAAAGCGCGCACGAACTCGGCTTCTACTCGGTCCAGGACGATCAGCCGGAGAACATATCCGAGGCTGACCTCCTCGGGCTGGTGGACAAGTACAACAAGGACCCGAAGATACATGGGATCCTGGTCCAGCTCCCGCTCCCCAAGAACATCGACGAGAAGAAGGTCCTCAACGGGATTGACCCCGACAAGGACGTGGACTGCTTCCACCCGGTGAATGTAGGCCGGCTGATGATCGGCGGCGCTGAGGCGAGATTCCTCCCCTGCACCCCCGCCGGCATCCAGGAACTGATCGTGCGCTCCGGCTTTGAGACCTCGGGCGCCGAGGTCGTCGTTGTCGGCCGCTCCAATATCGTCGGAAAGCCGATCGCCAACATTATGCTTCAGAAAGGCAGGGGCGCCAATTCCACCGTCACGATCGTCCATACCGGCACAAAGAACCTGGAGTTCCATTGCAAACGGGCCGACATACTCATCGTAGCCGCGGGAGTTCCTCATCTCGTAAAGCCCGAATGGATCAAGCCCGGCGCCTGTGTCATAGACGTGGGCGTCAACCGTGTAGGAGAGAAACTCAGTGAGAAGACCGGCAAGATGGTGCCTATCCTCAAGGGCGACGTTGACTTCGACGCCGCAAAGGAAATCGCCGGCGCCATAACCCCGGTGCCCGGCGGCGTGGGGCCGATGACCATCACGATGCTCATGAAAAATACCGTCCGTGCCGCCAAAGCGGCGGCGGGCATTAAGGATTAGGGTAAACGAAATGAAGAAAGCATTAAGAAAAAGCATCTGTTTTGTGGTCATCCTTTCCTCGCTCTTTCTCTTTGCCTGCGCAAAGAAAGGGGAACAGCAGTCAGCAGGGTCGGGATCCGGATATGTCGCCAAAGTGGGCTCCACAACCCTCACCGAAGAAGACATAAAACGCGATCTCAAAGGCCTTCCGCCGCAGATACAAGCCATGTTCGAGGGGCAGGCCGGCATGGAAAAGTTTGTCGGTGAGCTTGTAAAGAAGGAGATCCTCTTCCTGGAGGCAAGGAAGAAGGGACTCGAAGACAATGCGGAGTATAAGAAGAAGGTTGAGGACTTCAAGAAGCTCACCCTTATCAGCATGCTTCTCGAAAAGGAGATCGAAGAGAAGACAAAGGTCTCGGAGAAGGACGTGAAGGAGTACTACGATGCCCATAAGGGCGAGTTTGCCGCAAACAGCCAGATAAGGGCAAGCCATATCCTGGTGAAGACCGAAGACGAAGCGAAGAAGATCGCCGATCAACTCAAGAAGGGCGCTGACTTCGCGACGCTTGCAAAGGAAAAGTCTATCGATACAGGGTCTGCCAAAAACGGCGGTGACCTCGGCTTCTTCTCAAGGGGTCAGATGGTGCCCGAATTCGAAAAGGTCGCCGTCACCCTCAAGAAGGGTGAAGTCAGCGCGCCGGTGAAGACGCAGTATGGTTATCACCTCATCAAGGTGACCGACAGGAAAGAAGGCACCCCTCTTGAATTCGACAAGGTGAAGGATCTCCTCACCCAGAAGTTGACGGCGGAAAAACAGAAGGCGGTCTTCGACTCCTATATCGAAGGGTTGAAGAGTTCCTATAAGGTCGACATAAACAAAGATGCGATTGCAAAGCTTGCTGCTGAGAAACCCCAGACGCCGGCGTCTCCGGCTCCGAAAGAGAAGAAATAGTTTCCTGACGCACCCTCCGTCAGGCTTACGGTTTGTTCCCGCGGGAACAAACCGTAAGCCATCAACACTACACGGCGCACTGCCTGAAGTCCGCACAGGAAAGCATCACGAGAATTCTATAACTTACAGATTGAGGGGAATCCTCAGCCTGAAATACAAGGATGCCTTGGGCGCGCAACCCCTCACGGTCAGAGTTGGCAATACCGCTTAGGCGATCTCATGAGCAGTCATTTGACGCAAACCCGTGATATCACGCAATGGCGAGTTGCCAAACAGCCGGCTGTACTCCCGGCTGAATTGGGAGGGGCTTTCATAGCCGACCTGAAACGCCGCGCCTGTCGCATCCTGATTTTCGGCGAGCATCAACCGCCGCGCTTCGTTCAAACGCAACCATTTTTGATACTGCAGCGGGCTCATGGCGGTCAGCGCCCGGAAATGATGGTGAAAGGTCGAGGTACTCATATTGACTTGCGCTGCGAGGTCATCGATACGCAACGACCGAGTGTAGTTACCCTTCAGCCAATCGATTGCCCGCGCAATCTGCTGACTCTGACTCCCCGCCGACGCCATCTGGCGCAGACGTACACCCTGATCGCCCACAAGTAAACGGTAAAAAATTTCCCGCTGGATGATCGGCGCAAGGATCGGGATATCCTTCGGTTCGGCAAGCAAATCGACCAACCGCTGAAAGGCGATGAGCAGCGGCAGCGTGACCTCGCCGGTCGCCATTCCACGGCTCGATTGCTGCGGATGAGGCGGGGGCAGATTGCTGTCCACCATCAGCTGTGAGATTTCGCGCTGATCAAGTTTCAATACAAGCCCCAGGTAAGGCTTCTCCCTGCTCGCTTTGATAATCTGCACCACCGTGGGTAGGTCCACGGACGCCACCAAGAAGTGGTGCGCGTCATACACATACGTGTCCTCTCCGAGCAGCACTCGTTTCGCCCCTTGCGCCACCATGCAGATGCGTGGTTCGTACATGATGCTCGTCGGCGGGGTCGTTTCGTCCCGCCGATAAAGTGATAAACCCGGGATCGCGGTCACGTGCTGGTCGCCCTTGCCGGTCCATCGGGCAATGCTCTTTCCCAAAGCTTCGAGCGCAACTTCCATTTCATTATTCTCAACCGGCTTCTTGATCGTCTGCTTTTGCATCGACATCTCCTTGTCTCATATTACCAGACCCCACTTCACGGTAACAACCATTTATCGAGGCTCTCGGACTATTAGGCAACAAATTAACAGGATTGGTCTACCTGCCCTTGTTCTTCCAGGAGTACAATAAAATCATCAGAGGGATGGCAAATGGCGGTGAGCAAACTCTACGAAAATAGTTTGACCCTAAACAGGCGAAAGGAGAAAATCACAATGAAGAAACGCAAACTTGGGAACAGCAATCTGGAAGTCTCGACTCTCGGACTCGGCTGCATGGGAATGAGTATGGCCTACGGGGTACCTCCGGAGAAGAAGGAGATGATATCTCTTATAGCGAAAGCGGTGGAACATGGCATCACATTCTTCGACACAGCCGAGGTCTATGGTCCGTTTACGAATGAGGAACTTTTGGGCGAGGCACTCGCGCCCTTCCGAGGGAAGGTGGCGATAGCCACCAAGTTCGGGATCAAGATAGGTCCCGACGGAAAGCAGTTCCAGGACAGTCGGCCCGAAGGCATCAGGCAGAGCCTTGAGGGTTCTCTCAGGCGGCTCAGGGTCGATGCAATCGATCTCTACTATCAGCATCGGGTCGACACGAACGTGCCGATCGAAGACGTTGCGGGAACGATAAAAGACCTGATCCGTGAAGGAAAGGTCAAATATTTCGGACTTTCCGAACCCGGAGTGAAGACGATCCGCCGGGCGCATGCAGTCCAGCCGGTCACCGCGATCCAGAGTGAATACTCGCTATGGTGGCGGCGACCTGAAGAAGAACTGCTTCCGACGCTTGAGGAACTCGGCATCGGACTTGTTCCGTTCAGTCCTCTTGGCAAAGGTTTCCTTACCGGAAAGATCGATGAGAAGACTGAGTTCGTCAAAACCGACTTCCGCAATATCGTTCCCCGCTTTACGGCTGCGGCGCGGAAAGCGAACCAGGCCCTGGTCGATCTGCTTCGCACGATCGCAGAACGAAAGAAGGCGACGCCGGCCCAGATCGCGCTCGCCTGGCTGCTGGCCCGGAAGCCCTGGATCGTGCCGATTCCCGGCACGACGAAGCTGCACCGGCTGGAGGAAAACGTCGGTGCGGCTGCCGTCGAGCTGACCGCCGACGATCGCCGCGACA
>DATJWU010000266.1:0-9136 GCA_035501055.1 Thermodesulfovibrionales bacterium | reverse complement strand
TAGTGCGTGGCGATAAGGAACGTCAGTCCCTCTCCGGCAAGCTCGTGGATCTCTTCCCAGAATTCACGCCGTGCCTTGGGGTCTACCCCTGCAGTAGGTTCGTCGAGCAGAAGAAGCTTCGGCTGGTGTATCATGCACGCGGCCAGGGCAAGACGCTGTTTCCACCCCCCGGAGAGCTCTCCGGCAAGCTGGTTCCGCCGCCCTGCGAGTCCGAGCCGATCGAGGCTCTCGCGCACCGCACCGCCGCGGTCCTTCATGGAATACATGCGCGCGACAAAATCGAGATTCTCCGCGATGCTCAAATCCTCATAAAAACTGAACCGCTGCGTCATGTATCCGACCTGACGCTTGATCGTCTCGCTCTCCATGATCACATCACGGCCGAGGCAGGTGCCGCTGCCCTCGTCGGCGCGAAGCAGGCCGCAGAGCATGCGGATAAAGGTCGTCTTGCCGCTGCCGTTCGGGCCGAGAAAGCCGCAGATTTCGCCCGCCCGGACCTGGAGGTCGACATGATTCACCGCGATGAGATCCCCAAAACGCTTGGTCATTCCCCGTACGTCAATGGCAAAGTCCTCTGCCGTCATAATCCGAACTGCACATCCACCGGTTGGCCCGGATTCAGCTTTGCCGCAGTTCCGGGATCAAAGACCGCTTCGACCATGAACACGAGTTTGCCGCGACTTTCCCTGCTGTAGATGACCGGCGGCGTGTATTCCTCCCGGGGCGAAATGAAACTTACCGTTCCGACGAGCGGCGTGCGAAGGCCGTCAACGAAGACCTGCACGCGGTCGCCCCTGTGGACCGCACTGATCCGCTGTTCCGGCACAAAGGCCCGGACCTTGATGTTCTGCGGCGGGAGGAGCGCCACCACCGGCCGTCCGGCGGCAACCCACTCTCCTTCGCGGTAAAGCGTGTCGAAGACCTGCCCTGCCTGAGGCGCCGCCTGACGTTTTTGGGAGAGCTCCCACTCGGCCCCGGAGAGCGCCGCCTCAAGCGCCCGCACGTTCGCCTCGGCAGCGGCGATCTGATCGGCACGCGACCCGAGCCGCGCCGTTTTCAGTTCCGCTTCCACCTGGGCCACCCGCTGACGGTCCTGGTCGAAGGCAGAACGCGCACGGTCGACATTCTGCGCCGAAGTCGCCTCAGCGAGGAACAATCTTTCCTGGCGGTCAAGCTCTTTCCTCGAGAGCACCGCCGCAGCCTGGGCCTGCCGGAGCTGGGCTTCGACGGACTGGATTTCAGTCGGGCGTCTGCCCTTCATCGCGTCTTCCCAGTTCGCACGGGCCTGGGTGAGCCGCCGCTGCGCTTCGTCGCGCGCAGCCCGTTCCGGAACGCTCTCAAGGACAAAAAGAGGATCGTCTGTCTTTACCTGTGTGCCCTTCTGCACATACAATGTGGCCAGTGTGCCTGCGAAAGGGGACGAGACGTACACAAACTCCGCCTCCACGTAGCCCTGCACCCGGTCTGTGGCCGTGCGACCGCAGGCTGCGAGGATAGAGAACGCTGCCACAATGACAAACATCATACGGAACTCAACCGCTGATCTCATTGGAGTGATCATAATTTAAATTTATCGATACGTCAATCTCTCCTTTCAGTCAGGCCTGGCGCTCCCACGGGCCGATATAGGTTATAATGAGATTCATATCCCGGGCGGGAGGGTTGAGACTTCTCTATGGACAAGCTGGTCATCACAGGCGGCAGGCGGCTCGAAGGCAGGGTGTCGATCAGCGGCGCAAAGAATGCGGCGCTGCCGGTAATGGTTGCATCCATCCTCGCGTCAGGCAAAAGCACTGTCGCCGGGGTCCCCGACCTCGCGGACGTCAAGACCATGGGGAAACTCCTTGCGAGGCTCGGCGCGGGATTCAGCTACGAATCAGGCAGGGCCGTCATCAACGCCGAAGACATTGACAACCCTACTGCGCCCTATGACCTTGTGAAGACAATGCGCGCGTCGGTGCTCGTCATCGGCCCCCTCCTCGCGCGCACGGGCATGGCGAGGGTCTCTCTGCCCGGGGGTTGTGCCATCGGCGCAAGGCCGATCAACCTCCATCTTATGGGGCTGAAAAAGATGGGTGCCGAGATAGAGCTCGACGAGGGCTATGTCGTTGCCAGGGCAAAGCGATTACAGGGCAACGTGATCTATTTTGATATCCCTACGGTCACCGGGACCGAGAACCTCATGATGGCCGCGACGCTCGCCGAAGGCACCACGCTCATCGAAAACGCCGCAAAGGAGCCGGAGGTCATCGACCTCGCCGATGCCCTCATCGCGATGGGCGCAAGAATTTCCGGAGCGGGGACGAGTACCATAGAAGTGGAAGGCGTGACCTCACTGTTGCCCTTCTCCCATACGATCATACCGGACAGGGTCGAGACAGGCACCTTCATGACGATCGCGGGTATTACCGGAGGCGATATTCTCATCAGGGACTGCAGGCCGGACCACAACGATGCCCTTATCACGAAACTGCAGGAGGCGGGTATCTCCGTCGAGCTCAGAGAGAACGGTACGGCGCTCAGGGTCATAGGGCCGGAACGGCTCGCCGCACGGGACATCACCACGATGCCCTATCCGGGCTTCCCTACCGACATGCAGGCACAGTTCATGGCCCTCATGAGCGTGGCGGACGGAACGAGCACCATACGGGAAACTATTTTCGAAAACAGGTTTATGCACGTCGCCGAACTGAAGAGGATGGGAGCGGATGTCGCCACCGAAGGGGGCATCGCAACCGTAAGGGGCGTTCCTCAGCTCACGGGCGCGGATGTGATGGCGACGGACCTCAGGGCGAGCGCGTCGCTCATCGTTGCGGGGCTTGCCGCGAAGGGGAACACCACTATCCACAGACTGTACCATCTCGACAGGGGTTACGAAAGGATAGAGGAGAAACTCAGGGGGCTGGGGGCTGCGGTGGAGAGGGCAAAAGATGCCCGATAAGTATTGACAGGGTCCCCTTCAGGTTCTTTCTGTCGACGACCATATCGATCATCCCGTGATCGAGAAGAAACTCCGCCCTCTGAAAGTTTTCGGGAAGCTGCTGTTTTATCGTCTGCTCGATCACCCTCGGACCTGCGAACCCTATAAGGCTCCTCGGCTCAGCGATGATGATATCTCCCAGCATCGCAAAGCTCGCGGTCACGCCTCCGAAGGTAGGATCGGAGAGTATGGAGATGTAGAGTATTCCGGCGTCCTTGAGTCTCCCCACTGCCGCAGAGGTCTTCGCCATCTGCATGAGAGAGAAGATGCCCTCCTGCATCCTGGCCCCTCCCGAAGACGCCACGGTGATAAAGGGGATCTTTCTTTCGAGTGCGAGTTCAGCAGCCTTCACGATCTTCTCGCCGACCACGGAGCCCATACTCCCGCCAAGGAATGAAAAGTCCATAACGGCGATCACGAGGGACTGACCTCCGATCTGCGCATTCCCGGTAAGCACCGCGTCCTCGAGACCGCTCCGTCTCCTGTTTTCCTTAATCCTGTCGCGGTATGAAAGCGTGTCCTTGAACTCAAGCGGGTCTGCAGCCTTCATCTCCGCATTGATCTCTTCAAAGCTCCCGCTGTCGATGATGAGGTCGAGACGCTCCCGGGCGCTGATTCTGAAATGATAGTTGCACTTGGGGCAGACCTTGAGGTTCTTCTCGATCTCTTTCTTGTAGACGATCTCCTTGCAGTTTTCGCACTTGACCCACAATCCCTCGGGGATCTTGACCTTCCTGTCGATCTTCTGTTCTCTTGTTCTTTTAAACCAGGCCATGTTAAGAAGTGAATAGTGAATAGTGAATAGTGAATAGGAAAAAGGGGAAATTCAGTGTACCGGCGCTCATATTGCGTTTCTCAAATCCCTGATGAATGACTCGAGGCCTTCCGGTGACTCGTGAAGTTTTTTTACAATGGCGCTGCCGATGATCACGCCGTCGGCATGTTGTGCCACGGCCTTCGCCTCCTCGGCGGTAGAAACACCGAAGCCCACCGCCACCGGCTTGCCGCTCACCGCGCGGATGTTCCCGACGGACTCCTGAATCGTCCCGTCCACGAGGAGTTTCGATCCCGTTATCCCCGTCATCGATACGTAATAAATAAATCCCTGCGAAACCTTCGCGACCTTCCTTATCCTGTCGGGCGTTGATGTCGGTGCAAGAAGAAATATGGTTGCAAGACCTGCCTTTTTTGCGATACCGATCAGCCCGCCGGCCTCTTCGGGAGGCAGGTCAGGGATGATGACACCGTCGACGCCCGCATCTCGCGCGTCCTTCACAAACCGTTCGTCTCCGTACCTGAACACAGGATTGTAGTAGGTCATGAGGACTATAGGTATCGCGCTGTCCTTCCTCAATTCCTTCACAAGGCCGATCACGTCCTTCAGTGCAACACCTTGCTCCAGGGCCCTCTGGGCTGCGGCCTGTATGGTCGGGCCGTCTGCGAGCGGATCTGAGAAAGGCACGCCGAGTTCGATGATGTCTGCGCCGCACCGCTCGAGGAGCAGCACCGTTTCTCTCGTCTTTTCGAGTGAAGGATCTCCCGCCATGATATAGGGAATAAACCCTTTGCCATTCCGGTTCTTTAATCTCCTGAAGGTCTTTTCGATCCTGTTCATTTCTTCGCCCGCGGCTCGCACAGATCTATCCCTTTTATCTTGGCTACCTGCTGCACATCCTTGTCACCGCGCCCTGAAAGGTTCACGATCACGATGTCGCCTCCGGACAGCCCGGCTGCGAGCTTGATCACTCCCGCAAGCGCATGGGCCGACTCGAGGGCCGGAATGATCCCCTCTGTCCTGCTCAGCAGTTCGAAGGCGGAGAGCGCCTCCTCATCAGTCGCATAGGTATAGGCGACGCGGTCTGTCTCTTTGAGGTAGGCGTGTTCAGGACCGACCGCCGCATAATCGAGGCCCGCCGAAACAGAATGGGTGCCGAGGACATTTCCCTCCTCACTCTGGAGGAGATAGGTCTTCGTTCCCTGGAAGACCCCGAGGGAGCCGCCGGCAAACCGCGCGGCGTGTTCACCGCTGCCGATACCCCTGCCCCCGGCCTCGACACCGATCATCTTCACCCCGTCGCCGAGGAAGGCGTGAAACAGCCCCATGGCGTTGCTCCCGCCGCCGATGCAGGCGATCAGATAGTCAGGCAGCCTGCGCTCTGCGGCGAGGATCTGTTTCCTCGCCTCCCTGCCGATGACGGACTGGAAGTCCCTCACGAGCACCGGGAAAGGGTGGGGGCCGAAGACTGTACCGAGCACGTAATGGGTCGTTCTCACGTTGGTCGTCCAGTCCCTCATCGCCTCATTGATGGCGTCTTTCAGCGTCTTCGATCCGAGAGACACTTCGACGACCTTCGCGCCGAGGAGTTTCATCCTGAAGACATTCAATGCCTGCCGCTCCATATCTTCCGATCCCATGTATATCTCGCATTCGAGACCGACCAGCGCAGCACCTGTCGCGGTTGCGACCCCGTGCTGGCCTGCGCCGGTCTCGGCAATAAGCCGCTTCTTGCCCATCTTCTTCGCGAGCAGGGCCTGCCCCAGGGCGTTGTTGATTTTATGAGCGCCGGTGTGCGCGAGGTCTTCACGCTTGAGATAGATCTTCGGGCCGCCGAGGTGCGCCGTCAGTCTCTTCGCATAATAGAGCGGCGTCGGTCTCCCGACATAGGTTTTGAGGAGATGAAGGAACTCCCCCTGAAACTCACTGTCCTTCTTCGAGGCAAGATAAGACTTCTCGAGTTCCATGAGCGCGGGCATCAGCGTCTCGGGAACAAATCGCCCCCCGTAATGGCCGAAATAGCCTTTTTTATCGGGCACGTGCATCATAGGTTTCTTTCCTGGATCCTTCATGTGAAGAGATATTATAGCACACCCGCCCGGGCGGCCTTGTGAGAAAAGCCCCTCATTATCGCGCCAGCGATGAGTCTTAGTACCCTCCCCCGGGAGGACACAAATCGGTGTAATCCTGATAGCCGAAGGGATCGCGCATTCTCGATCTCGTCGGCCTGTAGTTTATATCGTACCCGTGTTTCTGGAATGAATATTTCAGGTCCCGTTTCTGCTCGAGACTCAGCGCTCCGTAAAGCTCCCTGACCTTATCGCCCGACCGCTCCGTGCACTGGTAACCGTACAGGGAATCTTTTGTTTCGGGCGGCAGTTGCGCGTCATCGAGAATCCTGCGGAGGTCTCCGGAATCGCAAAGCATTGTACGGAGTTCTTTTTCGTCACTCCCAAAGAAGTAATTCCTGCAGTCTTTGGAAATCAAAAAGGTCTGCGTGCAGGCAGGGAGGAGCATGACAAGAAAAAAAAGAGAAATTAAGTGTGCGTTTCGTCCTGACATCGCTTTTGCACTTCTCCGTTTCTTGATGACATCAATACCGAACACACGACTTCTCCTTTATTACAGTTGAACAAAACAAAGGGTCCATGTCAAATGGTGCTCCCCGGCACTTGATTAGGAACGCACCGGTGCTATGATAAAATCATTACCGTATCCTGCATCCAAACGACCTGAGAAACGAAGGGGGTTTTGTCGTGAAGAAAATGAGAACCATATCAATCCAAATCGCCGGGCTCCTCATCGTGCTTTGTTCACATGCCCTTGCCCAGGGCCTTCCTGAAGACCCCACGGCCGGTGCCCGCCTGTTTGTTGAGAAAGGGTGTGCAAAGTGCCATGCCTTCACAGGGACAGGAAACAGGATCATCCCTCAGATCGGCAAAATGGATTTCGGCGATACCCAGTTGGATCTGGCAGCGCAGATATGGAATCACTCGCCCGCCATGATCGCGGAGATGGAGCAGACGGGCATTAAAAAAGCATCTCTTACCGCTCAGGAATTCAGTGAAATAGCCGCCTATCTGTATTTTCTTAAATTTTTTGATGAACCGGGAGATCCGGAATCGGGGATGAAGATTTTCGGACAGAAAGGATGTTCCTCCTGTCACGCGAGTTCGGCCAAGAGCAAGGGAGTGGCGCCGAAACTCGAAACTTTTCCGCGCAACATATCACCTGTCTTCCTGAGTAAGGCTATGTGGAACCACAGCGTGCCGATGATTGCCTTCATGGCCCAGATCGGCACGCAGTGGCCCGATTTCGAGGACCGTGAAATGATAGACATGCTCGAATACATAAAGTCCCAGGCGAGAGGAGCTGAAGAGTCCGCCTTCGTCAAGCCGGGCAGTCCGACCGGCGGTCGTCGCGTCTTTGACGCAAGGGGCTGCAAGGAATGTCACTCGGCTCAGGGAACAGGGGCAAAAGAGGGCATCGATCTTGGGAAGCGGGCAAGGAAGTTCTATACCAGCCTTACCCGCATCGTGTCGACCATGTGGAACAAGGGACCGGTGATAATAGTGAAGATGGCACAGACCCAATGCTGCGGCCCCAAATTCACGTCAACCGAGATGGCCGACCTTCTGGCCTATCTCTATTTTCTGCACTACGTCGACGAGCCCGGGAACAGAGAGAATGGTGAAAAGCTTTTCACTGATCTGGCATGCACAGAATGTCACGGCCGCCCCGCGAAAGGGACCGCGCTGCAGTATATTGATCTGTCCAAGTACCGGAACGCGGCACCGACCGAGATCGCGGCAGGCATTTGGAACCACACGGTTGAGATGCGCAAGGCGGTAGAAAAAGAAGGCATCCCCTGGCCCAAGCTGAAAAAAGGAGAGATGGCAGACCTCATCGAATTTGTGAGGTACCCCCGAAAAGAGTGAACCTATCTCAAAATTAGTCATACCGGCGAAAGCCGGTATCCAGCGACTTCAGTGTTTAAATTAGGCAATTTGCAACTCTTTGTCTTTAATGATGAAACGGCAAAGTCACTGGATTCCGGGTCAAGCCCGGAATGACGAGAAAAAAACAGAAAGCCGATTTTGAGATAGGTTCTAAACTTATTTCAGATATCCCTCTTTTGAAAGATTATCTCTCTTTTCGGGATTCCCGCGCAGGCAGGAATCCATTCTTCTCACAGCCTCCAGTAGACCCCCGCTTTCGCGAGGGTGACGACGGCTTGACGAATTGCCTATTTTGAGATAGGTACTAAACTGCCAGACCGCTTCTTACAATTTGTCTTTCCTTCGTCAGCTACAAGGTCATTCATCTTCCTTCCTGCCAGGTCCGATCACCGGATTGCGGATCATGCCGATTCGCTCGATCTCGACCTCGACAATGTCACCGGCCTTGAGAAAGACCGGCGGCTGCCGCGTGAAACCGACTCCCGAGGGGGTCCCGGTAGCGATGAGATCGCCCGGATGAAGGGTCATCAAAGAGCCCAGAAAGGCAATGGTGCGTGCCACTGAGAAGATCATGTCACGCGTGTTTCCATTTTGGAGCGTCACCCCGTTCACCCGTGTCACAATCTGCAGGGTCTGTGGATCAGGGATTTCAGAGGCCGGCACAATCCCCGGACCCATGGGCGCAAAGGTATCGAGCGTCTTTCCCGCCGTCCATTGACTGCTCTGCATCTGAAGGTCACGGGCGCTGACATCATTCATGATTGCGTAGCCGGCGACACAGGCCAGCGCTTCGTCTTCGGACACCTCCTTGCACCTCCTGCCGATAACGACCGCAAGTTCGCCCTCGTAGTCAATTTTCGCGCTGATCCGGGGGATAACAATAGGGCTGTTCGGCCCGCACAGGGCATTGCGGAATTTGGCGAAAAGCGGCGGGACCGCAGAGGTCTTCATCTGCACCTCCGTGGCGTGCTCACGGTAATTCAGGCCCAGACATATGATCTTGTCCGGATCAGGAACAGGCGGGCCGAGTTCGATCCCTTCGAGCGGCATAAGCAACTGACTTTTCCGTGCAAAAGCATCCCTCGCCCGTTCGAGCACCTGAGCGACTGCGGCAGGGCCGGCATCGAGAAGGGCGCGAACCGTTGATGGTGAAGATGGGGAAACCAGTGCGGCCGCGTCGACAACAAATGACCCCTGGACAATTCCCGCCCGCCATAAACCCTGTGACCGGTAACTCACTATGTACATGGACACCCCTCGAATCATCAGCCCTTGCCGCCTGGAATATAGGTGATTATATCATGTCTGAGATCTGTATAAATGCTCTTTGAACAAGAATGATTCACCAGGATAATGGAACACGTCTGTCGACGGGAAATTCAGACGGCCACTTCATAATTCGATGTGCGTTTCCACAAACTG
>DATJWU010000265.1:0-3930 GCA_035501055.1 Thermodesulfovibrionales bacterium | reverse complement strand
CACGTAATTATTTATCCGGTGCAGGGGCTTCTTTCTGCTCAGGACAATCCTGATCAGCAGTACAAAAACCCTGGATCGCTCCTGCGTCTTGAACGGTGTCCTGCTGACCAGACCCCGGCTCTTCTTGCGGCGTCCCCTGATCGGAAGACGTTTCCTGATCTGTTGATTGCGAGAGAATCTCCGCACGGTGACCGGAACTTATGGCACCTGCAAAAGCCATTGATGATGAGGAAAGGAAGACTGCCATGACCATTACGACGCCAAGGAATATTTGTTTCATCGTGACCTCCTGATTGTCCTGAGCAGCTGATAGCATATGGAATATTCTTGAAGGAACTATGAAGAAGCAATCCATAAAAAAAGAAGTGCAATACCTTGGGTTCTGGTTATGCATTAGACGGTCTCTAAGTTGAGGCTTCGGTAGATGTTTTAGGCTTCCTCCTCGTTGCTGGAGGCTTGCTCACCACATCTGACTCCCGCTCCCTAAATCATTTACTTAGTTCTAAGCCCTAACCCATCCCAAGGCATTGACTTCTTCTATCCGAAGTGGTGTTTGCTTCTCCTCTTTCCCAGCGGTTCTGTTTATCATGAGACATACGGCTTGAGACTTTTGCGTCCTTTGCTCTACGTCCTACTGCTAAACCTTTCTGCCGAGTCCGAGAAGAGCAAAACCACCACTTGGTTTGTCTGCCTTACCTTCATTTATAGTCCTATTCTCAGGGGTTGTCAAGAAGTTTTTGATGCTCTGAAGTTTTTTCGATAACCTATGGTGCGCACATTTCAACAATGGCCCTCGACTGGCTTCATTGGAATTGGGCAAAACCAAATCGACGAGGTCCGGATACTCGGAGCAATCCATAGACTGCAGGCATCGGCACACACTATCTAATCGGGCCCGCCGCTATTGGGGAAGGTATCTTGGGGCATTGCAGCCGAAAGAATCTCCCAGTTCACAGGCCCTGTTGAAATCCTCGATGGCGAGTTGAGCCTGACCGAGCTTGAGATACGTCAGTCCACGATTGACAAATATCTGAGGATCATTTTGGCTTAACGCAATCGCCTTGGTGTAGTCGGCAATTGCCCTGTCAAACCGACCCATCCGGTCATAGGTACTGCCCCGGTTGTTATAGGCCTCACGGTAGGACGGGCTAAGCGCAATTGCCCTGTCATAATCATCGAGGGCCCTGTCGGGATGCCCGATTTCTGCCAGTGCGTTCCCGCGGTTAAAGTATGCAAAAGGAACGGTTGACGGCTCCTTTTCGATCACATAATTCCAAAACACGAAGGTGTCCCGCCATATTTTCAGTTGCTCCAGAGTCGCATAGGAGAGCGAGGTGAAGGTGAGAATGGAAATGAAAAAAAACGCGCATTGAAAAAGGACTCTCCTCTTTTTTGAGGCACTTATCCTGACCCAAACCGATGCGGTTCCCAACCCTGCAACCAAGAAAGGAGCAATGCTTGGCAGATACATATATCTGTCCGCCATCGACTGCGCGCCCACCTGAACGATGCCGAGAACGGGGAGCAGGGTAATCAAATAATAACCCCAGGCAGCCAGGAACAGCTTCTTCTTGGCCACAACAGCGATGCACGCTGCGGTGATTCCAAGCACCACAGCAATCGCCGAAAGATATTCTGCAGAAAAGAGCGATACGTTTCCCGGGTAGGAGTAATAGGGGACAAGATCGAGAGGGAGTATCATTTTCCAAAGATAGGCGAGGACCGACTTGACCGCCACAAGCAGCCGCGTTGACAGAGGCACTACGTTCATCAGTTCCATCGCCGCTTTCTGGGCCTCGATGGTCACTACCGACGACAGAAGACTCAATATGATGAAAGGACCTTTTTCAACGAGTACAGTCCGGAATGATCTGAGAGACCGGATTCTTCCCAGCGGGCACCAGTCTAAAATCAGCAAGACGACGGGAAGACTCACCGCCATCGGCTTGCTGAGGAGGGCCAGGATAAAGAACGGGAGTGTGATCAAGTAGTCCCTGCGCCGAAAGGGGGACGGTGATGCCGGGTCCGCCGAAACGGCTCCTGAGTATTTCAAGTACGTCGTGACGCTGAGCAGGAAGAAGAGGGCACAGAGAAGATCCTTCCTTTCCGCAACCCATGCCACTGATTCCACGTGAATAGGATGCAGTCCGAAAAGCAAACCCGTCACCCCCGCGGCTATCAGAATACCCTGTCCCTTCAGCCGTGCCAGGGCCTCTCCCGGTGCAGTCCCCTCCCTGCAGCGCTCAATCAGCCGTGCGCTTATCAGGACGACCAGCGCGGTGTTGGATGCATGCAGAATGATATTCGTGAGGTGATGCCCTGCGGGATTCAATCCCCAAATGGCATAATCCAGGCCATGGGATATCCATGTGAGGGGATGCCAGTTGGCTTGATAGAAGTCGGAAAAAGCCCACTTGATGAAATCGAAGTCAAATGACCGGATATGCGGATTATTGTAAACATACGTCTTGTCATCCCACTCCCTGATAAAGTCATTACGAAGAGATGAAAGATATATCAAGAACGTCACGGCGGATGCAAAAGAGGCAGGAAGGAGAACGTTCTTCCCGTTTCTTGCGTCACTGATAGATCCGTCTGGAGGCGATTGCCTGCCGTGCGCGATGCCTGGAGGCCCTGAAGTGCTCCCGCCAGTGGCGCCGCAACGCGACGCGTTTTTGTCCTTCCTTGATGGCGCGCCCACGGACTGTAGAATATCACACTCCCGACAGTTTCGTTTCAAGCTGCCTCACAAGTGCGCCAGCGAGACGGAGTTGCAGGCAGCGTAGACAGCTACTCTTTCTTGTCGGTGAGGGCAGCGATGCCCGGCAGTTCCTTCCCTTCCAGCAGCTGGAGGGACGCCCCGCCACCCGTGGAGATAAAGGATATCGAATCCGACACACCGGCCTTGTGGACCGCAAGGTCGGTGTCACCACCGCCTGCGATGGTGAGGGCGTAGGCATCCGCTACCGAGTGGGCGATCGCATAGGTGCCCCGCGAAAACGCGTCGATCTCGAACACACCCATCGGTCCGTTCCAAATGATCGTCTTCGCGTCCTGGATCGCCTCTGAGAAGAGTCTCACCGACGCGGGGCCGATGTCGAGGGCGCGCCAGCCCTTCGGGATTTCCTGAGTCGTGACGATCTTCGTCTCCGCCCCCGGCTCCATGCTCTGGGCGATGACGCAGTCCACCGGGAGATAGAACTTCACGTTGTTCTTGATCAGCTTCTCGCGGATGCTGTTCGCAAAATCAAGCATCTCGCTCTCGACCAGGGAGTCCCCGATCTCGTATCCCATGGCCCGGATGAAGGTGAATGCCATTCCGCCTCCGACGATTACCTTGTTCACCTTGTCGACGAGGTTCTCGAGCACGCCGATCTTTCCGGAGACCTTTGCACCCCCGAGGATCGAGACAAAGGGCCGTATCGGGTTCAGGACGGCGCCCTTCAGGTACTCGATCTCCTTTTTCAGGAGGAACCCTGCAGCCGAGGGGAGGAACTTCGTGATGCCGACAATGGAGGCGTGCGCGCGGTGTGCGGCGCCGAAGGCGTCGTTCACATAAAAGTCTGCGAGCCGGGAGAGGGCCTTCGCGAAGTCCTCGCCGTTCTTTTCCTCCCCGGGATGGAACCTCAGATTTTCGATAAGGAGGACGTCGCCGTCTTTCATCTTTGCGATGATGTTCTCGACCTTCGGGCCTATGCAGTCCTCCGCAAAGATAACCTCTTTGTCGAGAAGCCTCTGGAGCCTCTTTGCAACAGGCGCCATACTGAATCTCGGATCCGGTTTGCCCTTGGGCCTGCCGAGATGGGAGGCGAGAATGACCCTTGCACCTTCGTCGATTGCGTAGTTTATCGTCGGGAGCGTCGAGCGGATCCTGCGGTCGTCGGTGATCTTCAGGTTCTCATCGATCGGCACATTAAAATCTGCGCGGAT
>DATJWU010000264.1:0-7333 GCA_035501055.1 Thermodesulfovibrionales bacterium | reverse complement strand
GAGGTAGACAAAGAGGCAGAGGCCATGGGGGTAAAGACCATCGCGCAGTATGTGGTGCTCGGTCAATACGATTTTGTGAGCATTGTCGAAGCCCCCGACAACGAGACGATCATGAAGCTGTCCACCCACATCGGGGCGCGGGGTTCGGTCCAGCTCCTGACACTCCCTGCCCTGCCGGTAGAGGAATTTGTCAAAAAGCTGAAGTGAAGGGTTGAACTGCACAGGGCGAGAGGTGGAATTCCTGCGGGAGGCGGGGATTACCGATGAACTGAAAGATCCCTCCAACAGGATGATCCTGCTCGTCGGTGCGGCGGACAGCGGCAAGACCACCATGGTTGCATCTCTGGCTGCGTTCCTCGCGGGAAATGGGTCGACCTGTATCGTAGACCTCGACATGGGTCAATCGCATATAGGACCTCCGACGACAATTGGCTGGGGAAGGGTGGGGAGAGAGTTCAGGGACTGGCCGGACATCGTCGTCGAAGATTTCTATTTTACCGGAACGGTTAGCCCTGTAGGCAACCTTCTGCCTGCGCTCACGGGCGCAAAGCTCATCAGCGATAAAGCACTCGCATCATGCGGCAAGGTCATTGTGGACACGACAGGCCTGATCGCCGAGCCTGCCGGCAGGGTGCTGAAGCAGTTCAAGATAGATCTGCTCTCACCCGATATCGTGCTCGGGCTGGAGCATTCCGGGGAACTGGATCAGATCCTCGGGTTTTTCAGGTTTCACAGGCGTCCGAAGATCGTGAGACTCCAGATCCCTCCCGAAGTCGAGGCCAAGAGTGTGCAAAAGAGGAGCCTGTACAGGTTTGAGCAGATCAGTTCCTATCTGAAGGATGCAAGGAACATCGAGGTCGCGACAGATGACATCGGTGTGCGGTCCGCCGCGGGGCGCCCGGAGTTCAGCGATGATTCTCTCAGAAACAGAATCGTTTCCTTCAGAGACGGGCAGAATAGGGACATCGCCCTCGGAGTGATCGAGGAGGTCATTCCCTGCAGTCGGACCCTGGTGGTCCGAACTCCTCTGGAAGAAGGAACTCCCTATACGGGCATCGTCATCGGAAGGACCGAGGTCGACTCCACGGACAAACAGGTGCGGGACGTGCCCCTCCGATCGAGAGAAAACCCTACCTGAATATCTCCGCGAAGAAGAGCTTCATCGCTTCCCATGAGCGCTTGTCGGCCTTTTCGTTGTATGCGGCGCCCTTCGAGTTGTCGTTGCCGTTCTCAGGGTTCGAGAAGCCGTGCACCGCGCCGCTGTAAATGTTCAGCTGCCAGTCCACTGCCCCCTTCCGCATCTCGTCCTCAAAGGCAAGGACTTCCTGCTCCTTTACATAGGGATCGTCGGCGCCGTGGAGGGCGAGCACTTTTGCCTTGATGTTCTTTGCGTCCTGCGGAGTGGGCGTGGCAAGGCCGCCGTGGAAGCTCACCACGCCGGCAATGTCGGCCCCGCTTCTCGCAAGCTCCAGAACCGTGGTTCCTCCGAAGCAGTAGCCTATGGCGGCGACCTTCTTCGTATCGGTAGGGGCCTGTTTCTTCAGGACCTCGAGGCCTGCCTTCACACGACTCCGCAGAAGCTGCCGGTCTGAACGGTACATGCCCGCAAGTTTCCCCGCCTCCTCAGGAGTTTTTGCCATGATCCCCTTACCATAGATATCCGCCGCAAAGGCGATGTAGCCGAGTTCCGCGAGTTGTTCTGCCCGCTTTTTGACGTAGGGGTTGAGCCCCCACCATTCGTGGATGACCAGTACGCCCGGCCTGGTCCCCTTCACCGAATCATCATAGGCCAGGTAGCCTTCAAGAACGGCGCCGCCCTCTTTGTACTCGATGGTCTCGGTATGGATTTTTGCCTCTGCCTTCACCACAACGGCGAGAATCAGACAGACTAAAAGTAAAAGGTATTTCATCACGACCTCCTTGGTGTATGGTTTCTAAGGAAAGTGTACCAAGAAAGGATGGAAACGCAAGAGACGCTGTAGCATAGTGAATAATATTTGATATAATTTGTCGGCACGGCAAGGCAGGCTCTGGCGGGCACGGGTCAATACTTGAGGAAGAGGGGCTTATGCTCCTTCTTCCCGCTTTTTTTCTTTTCTTTGCCGGTGGGACAGCGGCACATCGCACAGCGGGCGTCGGCGCAGTATTGACAGAAGGAACAGTCGATGCAGGGGTTCTTCTTCTTTTGGCGCTCTTCTTTTTCCATACCCTTATCTTATCACGCCGCCTTCCGACTTTTCTTTCAGCAGCGCTTTCATGACAAAGGCGTTCTTGACCGCAAAGCCGAGATGGCAGTTATTGAACATCACGTAGGCAGTTCTCGCCTCTCCGGCCATCTTTTTCACCGAAGGAAGGAAAGTTCGGAGTTCATCTGCAGAGTACTCATAAGCGAATCTGAGGGTTGTTTCTATCCCCTTCTTGAGCCAGTTCTCCCTGTTCCTGCCGTGGAGCCTGATGTAGGCAGTGTCGGTGGTCACGCGCGGCACGAAAGGGATGGTTGAGACATCGCCATATTGCGGTTCATCAGCGGCTACATAAGTGAGGCCGTGCCTGCTGAGAAAAGTGAAAACTCCTTCCTGTCTGCCCGGAGTGAGCCAACTGCCGTGCCTGAACTCGACCGCCACCGGCAGGCCCTGCATGAGCTCTTTACGCTCCAAAAGAGCATCAAGACGGGAAGTCCTGTAGTCGAACCAGGGAGGGAATTGGAACACGAGAAGGCCGAGCTTCCCGGCTTTCGTAAGCGGGAGTAATGCCTCCCGAAACCTTTCGGCGATTACTTTGAGGATCTCCGGTTCCCTGATGTAGACCTGTCCTTTTTCCTTGCGCGGAAGAAGGGAGGCGATGTCTCCGGGAAGGGTCCTCGTGTCGATCCCGTGGCCGGTAAGTGCGCCGTAGGCCTTAATATGGAAGACGAACCCTTCAGGTGTCCGGTCTGCCCAGAGCGCGGCGTTTCTCGCATCGGGGATGGCGTAATAGGTGGAGTCGACCTCGACAGTGCTGAAGGCGGAAGCGTAGTATCTCAGGCGGGTCTCCGCGGTCTTCACCTCCTTTGGATAGAACTCGCCGCTTTGGATGAGCGTTTTTTCAGTCCATGAGCATGTGCCTATGTCGATCATTCACCGTTGCTCAAATTGTTGAAGGGTCTGGAAGGCAGGCATCCCTCAAAGCCTTGTACATGCGACAACATTCCGTAGAGGGTCTCTTCTATGGTTGTTGAGGCATGAATCTCGATTCGGAGAGTTGCCGCGGTCGTCAGATCTCCTCGGTGTCGCGATACAAGTCTTTCGGCATGCCTGCCTTCCCTTTTTCGCTCGCTCATCCGAAATATTCTTGTCTAAGTTTCCCCTGGACTGTAAACTCACCGGTAAAATTTCATGACCTTGTCGAGGAGCGTCTTTTTGTCGAAAAGGGGGCCGCCTTCCCCGGACTCTCCCTGCGTGGCGGTCACGGCGACCGCGCCGGAGATGCCGCGATAATCGAGCTTTGACAGCACATTGGGGATATCGATGAACCTCGAAATCTTGTTGAATTGGGTAATGCCGCCTCTTGATCCCTCATGGTGGAGCGTGAGGAAAAGGCTCTTTCTCGCCCTCGTGACGGCGACGTAGAGCAGTCTCTGCTCTTCTTCCAGATCATCCTCGCTGTCCAGGGCGAAGGTCACCGGCAGAACACCGTCTGCGAGACCCATGACGAAGACCGCATCCCATTCAAGGCCTTTTGCCGAATGGATCGTCGAGAGCACGAGGGGCTTTTCCTCTTCTTTGGTCTCGGGCTCTATCCTCCAGACACCCCTCTCGGGCGGCTCCACCGTGAAATCATCGAGCAGCTCTTCGAGGGAGCCGTACCTCATCGCGATCTGCCGCAGGGCCTCGAGGTCGTTAAGCCTCAGGTGCCAGTCGTCGTATCGGTCCATGAGCAGCGGCGTGTAGTATTTGAGCGTGACTTCGAACTTCTCGCCCACATCCCTTTTCTCGTCCGCGATGGCACGCAGGGCTTCTTCGAGACCCGACAGACCTTCCGCATGGGAGGCATTTTTTTTGTGCTTTGAAAAGCCTTTTTCGAGCAGGAGCTCCAGTGAAGGGTAGGCGGTGAATTCGTCGGTAATCTTCCCGGCGGTCTTCGGGCCGATTCTCCCTATGAGCATCAGGACCCTGTTCCAGGCGAGTTCGTCCTTCGGATTGGCGATCACCTTCAGATGGGCCATGATATCCTTTACGTGGGCGGTTTCATAGAATTTGAGGCCGCCAAAGGTCTCGTAGGGGATGTTCCTCCTGCTCAGTTCCGACTGAAGGGGGATCGAGAGGTAGAGCGACCTGAAAAGCACGCACTGGTGACTCAGGGGCACCCCCTCGTCGAGCTGTTTTTTGATCGTCGCGGCGACCCATTCGGCCTCTTCATAGGGGTCCCTGAAGAAGAGAAAATGGGGTTTTTGGCCGGTCTCCTTGGTTGCCGAAATGAGGCACTTCGAGTACTTGTTCTTCATGTTTTCCAGGATCGCGTTTGCCACGTCGAGGACCGCCTGGGTGCTGCGGTAGTTCTCTTCGAGCTTGATGATGGTGCATTCGGTAAATCTCTTCGGGAAGGCCATGATGTTCTCATGGGAGGCGCCCCTGAAGCCGTAGATGCTTTGGGCGTCGTCGCCGACAACCATGATATTCCGGTTCTTCTCCGCGAGGAGCTGCGAGATATCTCCCTGAAGGGTGTTCGTATCCTGGTACTCGTCGACCATGAGGTAGCGGTACTTGCGGGAGAGCTGGTCCCTGACCGTCTCGTTTTCGAGGAGGATCTTCAGGTACAGCAGCAGATCGTCATAGTCGAGATAGTTTTTGTCGATCTTATACTTCGCGTATTCCTTTCTGACTTCCTCAATGCCGGCGACGTCTTCGAGAAAGTGGGGATACTCCTTCTTGATAATCTCGCTCACCGGGGAGTTCTTGTTGATCGACATGCTGATGATCGACCGCAGGGTATCCTTCTTCGGAAACCTCTTCTCTTTCTCGTAGAGGCCCATCCGGGACGCGCAACGATGGATCGCTTCCTCCGCGTCGCCCTCATCAAGGACGATGAAGGCATCGGGGAATCCTATCATCTTCGCGTATCTCTTCAGGGTCTTGAAGGCGAAGGAATGGAACGTCCCGCCCTCGACGTTTTTGCACTGGGGGTCATGTTTCGATGCCCGTGAGATCATCTCCCTCGCGGCCTTTCTCGTAAAAGTCAGGAGGAGAATGGAAGTGGGGTTGATTCTGTTCTGAAGGAGATTCAGCACGCGGTATTCGATGACCCTCGTCTTTCCCGAACCCGCGCCCGCGATCACGAGATAGGCCCCGTTAATCGAGGTGGCGGCCTGGTACTGCGCCGGGTTCAGTCTGCCCTTCAAGTCAATCATTGTCTATTGTAGAACAAATGTCACACGCGTGTCCCCGGGCTGATGGTAATCCGGCATCACGGGCCACCGACGGCAGGCTTCGAAGGGACGTGGTAATAGTTCACCTCACGAAAGGCGAACGAAGTGGCAGAGTCTGCTTATTTCGTCAGGAAAGAAACGCTCTTTTCTCAGGGTGCCTGTTATCGAGCGCTCCTGAAAATGCCCTGAAGGCAGTTATACAACAATGGGTGCTTTGCAGGGTTGATTTCCTCCTTGAAATGAATCCCCACGTAATAGACATTCCCGATCTGCCTCACGTAGCAGCTATTCCCTGCTACCGAAACAGTGGTCATTGAACCTTCAGGAGGGGATAGGAAACAAATGTCGATTGAAAAAGCAGCGCCTTCTTCTATCGGATTACCGGCATACACGCCCATTCCCGACAGAGAAATCTCGGCTATCGTAGTTTGAACTGATTGAACGTCTTGCTTTCCTGCGGGCTTCAGTGTGGCGGTTCCCGTTAAGGAAACTCTCTTATGCCTGCGTTTCTTACGCATCTGTCCGGAGGCGCTGTCATCGTCTCCCACAACTCCGCAGAAATTCGGCGACGGGGGAGTGCCCCTTTTTTCGCGCGAGACTTGCACTTTGCCGGGTTTAGGCTTTCCCCTGCGGTTGTGCATCACGAGAGATTGGACTACTTCCCATCCAATCTTATTCATTTCAGCCATCTTCGTGATTTCCTCTATCGCCGTCCTGTTGTCGTATGTTTCAGGTCGGTAAGGCCTCGGAGAAATAAGAGCATCGTATACATCACATACTACTACTATCTCAACCGCGAGGTCCGTGAGCGGTATCCCGCGGGGCACGCCGGAACCATCTCGCCTCTCATGATGGTCCCTCGCCACTATGGCGGCCAGGTGATTTGGATCCTTGAGAAAGTAGCTGAGAAGAACGTAGCCCGCCACAGAATGATGATCCAGCATGCTCCTTTCGGTCCTCGTGAGCGGGGTGATTTTCTTCAGGACATCCGGAGGAATACAGAGCTTGCCAATATCGTGAGTAGGACCAATTGAAACTTCATGTATCCATCCCCGGGGATCGGGCAACAGATCTCTGGCAATCAGGGTCGAGAGGGCGAATACCATAAGAGCATGACAATAGGTGTGGTAATCATCCCACTTGAAATAACCGAGTGACTCTAAAACGGGCAAGACAAGGCGAACCTCCTCAAACATGGTCATGACTTCTTCAATTTTCCGTCCCCTGGAAAAGATCACATCGTAGGGTGGCCGCTTCATTTGATGCAGCAGATCATCTCTTACACTGCCATATTTCAACAGTGGACAGGTCTGATAGGGTACTGTCTTGCTTGAAGAGATCAAATCCTCCAACGTCTCCGTTGAAAGGACGGCGCCTGCCGGCAGCAACAGTTGCTTATCCTTCGTGAAAACAGGGTAATTGAGTTTCAGGGCATCCATTGAGGGTCTACGCTTTTATGACGCATACGTGCATAAGTTTACAGAACTCGCACAGGACGAATATTCGTTCATTCAAATCTCGATCGGGCAGAACAGGCAATGAAGGGGGGATCGGGGCCGACACTACCGGGACAGGTATCTTCCTCTTCATGACTACAATAGTATCATATTCGGACGCCCTTGCAAAGAAAATCGTTATTCCTGACGGCATTGGGTGCGAAGGTGGCGTCGTCCGCCGATGGCGATCGGTGGGAACCCCGACTTTTGGACTTCAGAAGACAGAGAGCCCCGCTACCGCAGAAACTCGTTGCCGTTACTATCAACGCACACGTCATCGAAATAGTCATTGTCACGAAAACACCCGGAGCAGACGCCCCTGCAGTCGTAATAGAGTGAATTGCAGGCCGCCGCCGCAGTCCGCCAGTCAAAGACGCTTGCGGTACCGATCCGCGATCCGCCTTTATAGCATGTTACCGGTATGTCGTCATCG
>DATJWU010000263.1:0-3925 GCA_035501055.1 Thermodesulfovibrionales bacterium | reverse complement strand
AATGGGTGAAGATCAATCAGGGGACAGGCGTTGCGCTCCTGAACGGCATCATGAAGGTCATGATCGACAGCGGCCTCGTGGACCGCGAACAGATCTCAAAGGTGAGAGGGTTTGCGGACCTCGAGAAGGCTTTGAACGAGTATACCCCTGAAAAGGTACGCGAGATCACCGGGATCACTGAAGAAGAACTCGTCGCCCTCGCAAAGACCCTCGCCGGCGCCGCAACGAGGATGCTCTCCCTCTCCCTCGGCACGTCTGATAATGCGAAAGGGCTGAATATGGTCGTGGCCTCTGCAAATCTGGTCAATCTCCTCGGCGAGAGCCCTTCAGCGCTCCAGATCCCCGCAGAACACGCCAACACCTTCGGCCTTTATCAGATGGGGATAAGGCCTGACGCAGGCCCGATGTATCAGCCGCTGGGATATCCGTTCCCGCCTGCGGGCAAAGATGCATTCGAAATGCTCTATGAGGTCGATCACCCCGACGCCCAGAACTTCATGGGAGGGGACAAGGACATCATGGAGTTCATGAAACAACTCAGGTCCTTCAGCGCCCTCTATATCATGGGGGCAGATCCCGCGGTCACCTTCCCTGATACCGCAACGGTGACCAGGGGACTCAGGTCGCTCGATCTGCTTATCGTACAGGATATCGCACTCACGGAGACCGCAAAAATGGCACACGTGGTTTTTCCCGCGGCGAGTTGGGCGGAAAAAGACGGCACGTTCCTTAACGCCGAGGGAGTTACCCAGAGTATCCACAAGATAGTCGACCCGCCCGGGCAGGCGCTTCCTGACTGGCAGATTGTCAGAAACCTGGCACGTGTGATGGGAAAGGACATGGGTATCAATACCCGGGAGGATATTTCAAAAGAATACCTCCGCAGGCTGTACGCGGTTCTTCACGGAAGAAGCGTTGCCCCATGGGATTCGCACCTCACGTCCCCCGCGTTTATCCCTGCCCGGTATATGGCCGGCGAAACGCCTGACGAGGAGTACCCGCTGCACCTGGCGGTCAGAGAGGTATTGCAACACGCAGGGAGCATGTCGACAAGGTCGAAGTCTCTTGATCTTGTAGCGCCGGAACCGAAGATCGAGATTAGCAGGAAAGACGCCGAGAGATTAGGCATTGCCGACAATAATCACGTGAGGGTCACCTCAAGACGGGGAAAGGTGTATCTGAAGGCTGCGGTCTCTGACGAGGTCCCTGGCGGCGTCGTGTATGTGTCGACACATTTTCCTCATGGCGGGGTAAATATCCTCACGCACACCGCGGGCAGCGGGGGGACTTCCCTGGACGCGGTCAAGGTCGAGAAGACATAAAGCGCTGCGTGAAGTTCAGAGGATCAGGCGGGGAAAGGTGTTCGTGCACTTTTCCCCGCTATTTTTTCTGACGTTACAATCTGTGGTTCCTCAGGATACCCTTTGGGGAGCTAATCATCTTTTCGTCGTCATGCCGGCATGACGGTTTACCGCGAATCCTGAAGAATCTCAGGCCGGTTGTTGAGGGAGGTATCCGCCTACTCTTCGAGATAATTGAGGTCCTTGTGAAAGGTCTCCTCAAGATGTGAGAGGGCATAGAGGGCGACGGCGAGACAGATCACGCCGACGACCGCAGCACCCCCGATGATGCCGAGGCGCTCTCTCGCGAACTGGAAGGAGAAGGTGATCGGGATGACCATTCCCCGGATGAAGTTCGGGACCGTGGAGGCGACGGTGGCACGGAGGTTCGTCCCGAACTGCTCTGCGGCAATGGTGATGAATATCGCCCAGTATCCGACCGAAAAACCGATCGCGGCGCAGTGCGCGTAGAAGAGTGCAGGGCTCACTCCCTTGAGCATGAAATAACCGGTGATCATGAACCCTGAAAGGATCTGGAAGAGCAGGACTATCTTTTTTCTGCTCGCGAAAAACTGGCTCAAAAAGCCGCTCGCGAAATCTCCGAAGACAAGCCCGAGGTAGCAGAACATCACCGCCTCCCCCGCATTCACCGGCGCGGTCACCCCGAGGGCCTTGGCAAATTCCGGAGAGAAGGTCACCAGTATGCCTACGGCAAACCAGATAGGAAGGCCAATGAGGATCGATTTCAGGTATTTGAAGAAATGGGCGCGCTTCGTAAAAAGGCTGAAGAAGTCTCCCTTGCGGACATGCGTGCCCTCCATCTCCCGGTACATGCCGGATTCGTAGACGCCTATCCTCAGGATGAGGAGCAGCAGTCCAAGCCCCCCGCCGATAAAATAGGCCATCCTCCACTCAAAATGTTTTGCGATGACATTGGCGAGGATCGCACCCGTAACGCCCACGGAAGCGACGATCATCGTGCCGTAGCCGCGGGAGCCTTTCGGAAGGCTCTCGAGCACGAGGGTCACTCCTGCGCCGAGTTCTCCGGCGAGGCCTATCCCCGCAATAAACCGCCACAGGGCGTAGCCGCCGAGGGAGCCGACGAAGCCGTTGGCGATGTTCGCCAGGGAGTAAAGGAATATGGAGCCGAAGAGAATCTTCACCCGTCCTTTCTTGTCCCCGAGTATCCCCCAGAGGATGCCACCGAGGAGCATGCCGCCCATCTGCATGTTCAGGAGGAAGACTCCCTGATCGAGAAGGTCCTGTCCCTGGAGCCCGATGGACTTGAGGCTTGATACCCTTACGATGCTGAAGAGGATGAGGTCGTAGATGTCGACGAAATACCCGAGAGAGGCTACGATTACCGGAACGGTAAGGAGGTCTCTCAGCCGGATGGCGGAGGTTGGAGGTGCGGCCGCAATCTTTTCCACAGGTGATTCTAAAATATCTGCGGATCAAATGACAATCAGGATGCGATATAATTGGAGAAAGAGGAGGAGACGAAGACTTCAACCACAGAGACACTGAGACACTGAGGAAATCATAAGAATGTGCCGCAGAGTTCACAGAGCACTTCAAGACGATAGGGACTGGGTGTTAGGGATTAGGGACTCGTGGTTAAGTCACCGGTCCCTGGTCCCCCGTCCCATTTCCCGTACTCCTTTCACTATTCACCTTTCACGATTTGCGGGTCTTCTTACTCTCTGTGCTCTCTGTGGCTGACTATTCTTCTTTATACCAGGGGTGAGTACTGTTAATGCTCTATCTAAGATAGGGACCTTTTTTCAGTGTCAGGTCTGCGGGTATGCCTTTCCGCGATGGATCTATGATGAATCGTGACGAGATCAATAAGGCCGAATGGGAGAACCAGGAGAACTGGACATCGCCCGGGTTTTACTTCTCCAAAAAAGATACACGATGGATCGTACCCAAGAGAAATCCCGCGCTGGGGTGGACGTTCAATTTAGGACAGAAGAAAGGCGCCTGGGCAATGCTGTTGTCCTTTCTCACCCCGGTTATCATTCTGGTGGGCGTAATTCTCTTTGCGGCCATAAAGCTTGTGCATAGTCAATAATTAAGGGGTTGTCCGGGATTTTGCGGGGTCATCCCGTTTCGCCCTTGTCAGATCGGTACCACTGAGGAACGTGCCCCTCATGTCAGTGCCTCTCAGGTCTGCCCCGATGAACGACGCCTCCAATATCTTCGCCTCTCTGAGATCCGCCGAGTGGAGATTTGAGATGCTCAGATCCGTTCCGTGGAGAGTGGCGCCGCGGAGGTCCGCACCAGTGAAGTCCGCAGCGGTCATGTTGGCGCCGCGGAAGTTCACACGAGTAAGCCGTGCTTCAGCGAAACGGACGGTCCCTGCATCCGTCATCTGAAGATTCGCCTCCGAGAGGTCGGCTCCGTGGAAATCCGCACCGGAGAGCTTCGAGTTCGTAAAATCCGCTTTCTTAAGGTCCGCGCCCGAGAAGTCAGCGCCGGTAAAGGTCGAAAAGGTGAGGTCGCAGCCTTCAAGTGTGGCCTTCCTGAATCGGGCCGCAGTGAAATTGGAGCTGCTCATATCGCAGCCGGTCAGATCGATGTCG
>DATJWU010000262.1:0-3569 GCA_035501055.1 Thermodesulfovibrionales bacterium | reverse complement strand
CGGAACGGACGGAGAGGGTCAGGTCTTTAACGGAACGGACGGAGAGGGTCAGGTCTTTAATCTTGGCATTCCCGGTCTTTTCCGGCACGTTTGACTTTTGACTATATACGCACGCTTACCGTTACTCTTCTGCTGCCGATTCCCGCAGTATCAGGCATTCGATATCTTTCACTCTCCGGAAGACTTCATCATTGCAAACGAATGCGGTAGCCCCGTCGCAAAGAGCGGATGCGATCTGGATGACGCCACTGAGGGTCAGAACAGTCCCCGGTCCAGGGTCCTGTACTGAATGGCCTCCGACACGTGGTGGGCGAGAATCTCGGGTGAGGCGTCGATGTCGGCGATCGTCCGTGAGAGCTTCTGTATCCTTGCGTACGCACGCGCCGAGAGGGCCAGCTTTTGCATTGCGGTGTCGAGAAGGGTCTGTGCGTCGGGATGGAGAACACAGTGTTTCCTGATCTGCCTTGTCTTCATGTGGCCGTTGCAATAGATCTTGTCGTTCCTGAAGCGTTCGAGCTGAATGTCCCGGGCGCGCACGACCCGTTCCCTGATCGTTGCGGAGTCTTCCCCGGCATATTCGGTCGCCAGTTCCTTGTACGGTACGGCGGGGACTTCGATATGGATATCGATCCTGTCGAGGAGAGGTCCCGAGACCCGTCTCCGATACCGGTGGATCTGTCCCGGCGAACAGGTGCATTGGTGCTTCGGGTCGCTGAAATAGCCGCAGGGACAGGGGTTCATGGCGCTCACGAGCATGAACGATGCCGGATAGGTGACAGACGCCACTGCCCTCGATACCGTCACCTCGCCGTTCTCTATCGGTTGTCTCAGAACCTCGAGGACATTCCTCTTGAACTCCGGCAGTTCGTCGAGGAAGAGGACCCCATTATGGGCCAGACTCACCTCTCCCGGCTTCGGCGTCTGTCCGCCCCCGATCAGCGCCACATCCGAGATGGTGTGATGGGGCGAGCGGAAAGACCTCGTGGCAAGGAGCGGCTGACCTTCCCTCAGCATGCCGGCAACACTGTGGATCCTCGTGGTCTCGAGCGCCTCGTGAAACGTCATGGGGGGGAGGATTGAGGCGAGTCTTTTTGAGAGCATCGTCTTGCCCGAGCCGGGCGGCCCGATCATCAGGACATTGTGTCCGCCCGCGGCCGCGACTTCCAGCGCCCTCTTTGCGTGTTCCTGGCCTTTCACATCCGAGAAATCGTCTTCGTAAAGTGAGTTCTCCTGCAGGGCTTTCGTGATGTCGATCTCGAAGGGCTTCTTCGAATCCGTAGCAGTGAGAAATTCGAGCACCTCGGGAAGGCTTTCAAGACCGTACACATTCAGACCGCCTACCACCGCAGCCTCGGGGGCATTTTCCCGGGGAAGGATGAGACCTTTCAAATTCATCGACCGCGCGAGGATCGCCATCGACATTGCGCCGCGCACCGGCTTTATCCTGCCGTCAAGGGAGAGCTCGCCGGTGAAGAGGTAGCCTTTCATCAGCGCGGGTTCGATCACTTCCTCTGCGGCGATGATGCCGACCGCGATGGGGAGATCAAAGGAAGAGCCCTCTTTTTTCAGGTCGGCAGGCGCGAGGTTGACCGTGATCTGTTTAAGGGGGAAATTGAACCCGATGTTCTTAAGGGCGGCTCGCACTCTGTCGCGGCTTTCTTTTACCGCAATGTCCGGCAGGCCAACCATCGAAAAATGGGGCAGGCCCCGTGCGGTTATGTCGACCTCAACCTCGACGCCGTAGGCGTCGATTCCGACCACACTCGCGCTGAGAACCTTCGCTAACATAAGGCCTTCACGCGCAGAAGCAGGCGTTTCGAGTGATGCGCCGGGATCCCCCATGTACGAAAACGACGCTTCAGAATGCCCTCCATTCTTCCAACGGATACATTATATTTTTTCTCGAAGTTTTATGCAAGGTTTCTCTTGAAAGTTTGATGGGCAGGCGGTAAGCTATAAGAGATATTTATAGACATATTAACCTGAGGTATCTATAAGGCTGTGGAAAAAGGAGATATCGCCTCGGACTGGAAGGAACGCTGCAGGACGGTGCACGGATTTACACAAGGCGTCGCACTAAGGAGAAGAAAAGAAGCACTAAGGAAAAGGAATAAACCGCAGAGATTGCTGAGGACACAGAAAAGTCAGGGTGAGGCAGAAGTTGTGTCCTTTGCGGTAAATCTCTTGAAAGGACAATGACATGAAACAGTATGACAGTATCATCATCGGGGCCGGCATCAGCGGATTGAGTCTGGCGCATTACTGCGCAAAAGCGGGTCTTCAGACGATCGTGCTCGAGAAGAACAAGAAACCAGGCGGCTGCTTCTGTTCCCACAAGTTCGAAGGCGAGGCCTCCGGTTTCTGGCTGGAGCTTTGCGCGCACACGTGTTACAACTCCTACGGGAACCTGATCGGGCTCCTGGAGGACTGCGGGATCATGGGCGAAATTATCAGGCGCGAGAAGGTCGGCTTCAAGATGCTCGTCAACAACGAGATCAAATCGATTCCTTCCCGGATCAATTTTCTTGAGCTCCTTTTTTCCGTCCCCCGCATGCTGGGCATGAAGAGAGAGGGCGAGAGCGTTGAATCCTATTATTCAAAGATTGTCGGGAAAGGGAACTACGAGAAGGTCTTCGGGCCGGCCTTTGACGCGGTGATTTGTCAAAAGGCGAATGATTTCCCCGCCGAAACGCTCTTCAAAAAGAGGCCCCGCCGTAAAGACGTGCTGAAGAGCTTCACCTTCAAGAACGGCCTGCAGACGATCACCGATTCGCTCGCCTCGCGTCCGGGCATTACCCTCATGACCGGTGTCGATGCCCAGGCGATTGCTTTTCGGGACGGTATTTTCGATGTCACTGCTTCCGACGGCAACCATTACGAGTGTGATACCCTTGCGCTGGCCGTGCCTCCCCATGTGGCCGTGAATCTCCTTCGGCCTTCCTTTTCCGAAGTGGCCGGGCTTCTTTCGGAAATCGGTGTCGAATCGGTCGAGACGGTGGGTATGGCAATCAAGAAGAGCGCCCTCCCTCTGCCTCCCCTGGGAGGGATCATCGCCGCCGGAGACTCCTTCTATTCCGCGGTTTCGAGAGACACGGTGCCCCACGAGAGTTACCGGGGCTTCAGTTTCCATTTCAAAGCCGGCCGTCTTGACCAGGACGCGAAGATCCAAAGGATATGCGAAATACTGAAAGTCCAGCCCGGTCAGCTTGAGCAGATCACGGGCAGGCAAAGCGGCCTTCCTGCCCTGAAGGTGAACCACCATTTGCTGGTAAGCCGTATCGACAGGGCCCTCGACGGGAAGAAACTGTTTCTCACGGGAAACTATCTCCTGGGGCTTGCGATTGAGGACTGCGTTTCCCGGTCGCTGTCGGAGTTCTCGAGGCTCCAGAAGATGCGGTAGCAGCGGCGGGGAAAGTATGCTAAGCTTCTGATAAAAGTGCGGAGAAGAGAGAGAAACGATGCCGGAAAAGATAATCGAATCATTCACCGTGAAGAGACTCGACATCCTTGATGAAGAGGGGAATGCCGATGAATCCCTCATGCCTTCTCTGTCGGACGAAGAGATCAGG
>DATJWU010000261.1:0-3156 GCA_035501055.1 Thermodesulfovibrionales bacterium | reverse complement strand
TTCGACGGCTACCGCGACAACCATATATATGCGCTGAAGTGCCTTAAGGCCGCGCAGGATGCAGGAGCCGACTGTCTTGTGCTCTGCGACACGAACGGCGGCACGCTGCCTGATGCGGTCGGAAACACGATCGGCTTCGTGATGAAGCAGGTCAGGATACCTGTCGGCATCCATGCCCACAATGACGGTGACTGTGCAGTGGCGAACTCGATTGTCGCAATCGAGGCAGGCGCCTCACAGGTGCAGGGGACGATAAACGGCCTCGGTGAGCGGTGCGGCAACGCGAACCTCATCTCGATCATTCCCAACCTCCAGCTGAAGCTCGGCCTTGACTGCATCGCTCCTGAAGAACTGAAGAAGCTCAGGGAAGTGTCGAGGTTCGTCAATGAAATCGCCAATCTGAGGCACTTCAAACGTCAGCCGTTCACCGGTGACAGCGCGTTTGCGCACAAGGCAGGCGTCCATGTGAGCGCCATCAGAAAGGACTCACGGACCTATGAGCACATAAGGCCTGAAGACGTGGGGAACATCCAGAGGGTCCTCGTGTCGGACCTCTCGGGCAGGGGCAACATTCTCAGGAAGGCCGAAGAGTTCGGCATCAGGCTGTCACACGATGCCCCCCAGCTCCAGGAAATCGTCGCGAAACTCAAAGACCTCGAGCACCAGGGATACCAGTTTGAGGGCGCCGAGGCGTCTTTCGAACTCCTCGTGAAAAAGGCGCTCGGGCTCCACCGGCGCTTCTTTGACCTCATCGAATTCAGGGTAATCGTCGAACGGAGGACGAAGAAGGAAGAGCCTATCAGCGAGGCGACGATCAAACTCAGGGTCGGCGAGGAAACGGAACACGTGGTTGCAGAGAGCAAAAAAGGGCCGGTGAATGCCCTTGACAAGGCCCTGCGGAAGGCGCTCGAAAGATACTATGCGCACCCGCTCAGGGACGTAAAGCTCCAGGACTATAAGGTGAGGGTGCTGACCGCGGGAAAAGGGACAAGCGCAAAGGTGCGCGTACTCGTGGAGTCGGGTGACGGGGAAAACGTGTGGGGCACGGTCGGGGTGTCGGAGAACATTATCGAGGCGTCGTACCAGGCCCTCGTCGACAGCATAGAATACAAGCTCCTGAAAGAGGGGCTGTAAAGACGGATCGATTCTGAGATCATAACACAAGGAGGTAGTGATGATTACGGTTTATTATGACAAGGACGCGAAGCTGAACATCCTCAAGAAAAAGAAGATCTGCATCGTGGGGTACGGCAGCCAGGGACATGCCCATGCGAACAACCTCAGGGAAAGCGGCATGGACGTAATCGTTGCCGAAACGAAGGGGAACAACTGGGACAAGGCGGCGACAGCAGGTTTTAAGGTCATGACCGCGGCAGAGGCCGCAAAGAAGGCGGACGTGATGATGATGCTTGTCCCTGATGAATACGCGGCCGACATCTACAAAACAGAGGTGGCGCCGAACATCAGGAAAGGCGCCTCCATCGGCTTTGCCCACGGGTTCAACATCCATTACGGCCAGGTGGTTCCCCCGCAGGATCTGAATGTCTTCATGGTTGCGCCGAAAGGGCCCGGGCATCTTGTGAGGTCGGAATACACCAAGGGGAGCGGTGTCCCCTGTCTGATCGCAATCTATCAGGACCCGTCGAAGAACACGAAGGATATTGCGCTCGCCTACGCCTCTGCAATCGGCGGGGGAAGGGCGGGGATCATCGAGACGACCTTCAAGGAAGAGACCGAGACGGACCTTTTCGGAGAACAGGTGGTGCTTTGCGGAGGGCTCACCTCGCTCATTCAGGCGGGATTCGAGACACTCGTCGAGGCGGGATACACCCCGGAAATGGCGTACTTCGAGTGCCTCCACGAGGTGAAGCTCATCGTCGATCTCATCTATGAGGGAGGGATATCGACCATGAGGTATTCCATCAGCAACACCGCACAGTACGGCGATCTTACGAGGGGACCGCGCGTGGTCACCGACGAGACGAAGAAAGAGATGAAGAAGATCCTCGGCGAGATACAGGACGGTTCCTTTGCGAGGGAGTGGCTTCTCGAATGCAAGGTGAACAAGCCGGTATTCAATGCCCTGACCCGGAAAGGCGAAGAGCATCAGATCGAAGAGGTCGGCGGCCGGCTGCGTGCGATGATGCCGTGGCTCAAGAAGGGGAAGCTCGTCGACAAGTCGAAGGCGTAGGGCTTCAACAAGGGACAAACGGCCAAGGATTGTTATGGTCATATAATGAGCCTTCACTGTTTGTACCCTTATCGCTGCAGGCAGCGGAAAGACAGGCATGGATCGAAGCCTTGTACATGCGATGAGATTCCAGTAGTGAGGTATTGCGGGATGTTACCGAAAGTGGTATGCCGCATTGAGGAAATAGCGCTCGTCGGCAATCTTTAAAGGTATCGTCCTCCTACGGCGGACTCACCGGGGCGAACGATACAAGGTTTCTCACCACACCTGCCTTTCCGGGCTTGATAGTTTGCGCAACTACAAAGTAAATTGTCGGAGTTGATATGATCAAATTTGCGCCAGAGGGGTATCCCTTTATCTTCGGCTTTCTTGCCGCTACGGGCGTTGCGTATTTTATCGCGCCGTGGGCTGCGGCGATTCCCTTCGCTCTTGCCCTTTTCATGGCGTATTTTTTCAGGGACCCTGAGAGAGAAATACCCGGCGGAGACGATATCTTTGTCTCGCCTGCCGATGGGAAGGTGATCCTGAGAGAAGACCTCGTAGAAGGCAGCAGCCGTCTCTTTCCCGCGCTCCTGGAAGGAAGCGGGCAGGTCGTGGAGGTGAGTATCTTCATGTCGCCGCTCGATGTTCATGTCAATCGGGCGCCCTGCGACGGGACTGTCGGGTCGGTCATTCACACCCCCGGCAGGTTTCTCTCTGCCTTCAAGCACGAGGCCTCTGCAGAGAATGAAAATATCGCGATGGTGCTCGACACAAAGTACGGGAAGGTGCTGGTGCGTCAGGTCGCGGGTTTCCTTGCGAGACGGGCGGTCTGCAGGGTGAACCCCGGTGACCGTCTGGACAGGGGCGTGCGTTACGGTCTCATCAAATTCAGCTCAAGGGTTGATATCTATTTGCCGAAGGGGACACTGCTCACCGTGAAGCCGGGGGACAGGGTAAAGGCCGGCGAAAGTGTTCTCGGAAGG
>DATJWU010000260.1:0-7298 GCA_035501055.1 Thermodesulfovibrionales bacterium | reverse complement strand
GCTGCCGATGCCCCTGGGCGGGCAGTTGATGATCCGTCTCAGGCTGACCGTGTCATTATGGTTCAGGATAAAGCGCATATAGGCGACGAGGTCTTTTATCTCTTTCCTGTGGTAGAAACTGATGCCGCCCACGATGCGATAGGGAAGCCCTTCGTCTCTCAGTGCCTCTTCAACGGCCCTGGACTGGACATGAACCCTGTAGAGCACGGCAAAGTCCCTGTACTCATACTCTCCCTTGAGGTAGAGCTCTTTGAAGGTCTTTGCCAGGTGGCGGGCCTCTTCATCCTCATTGTTCAGCCAGCAGTGGTATACCCTTTCGCCGCATCCCTTGCCGGTCCAGAGCTTCTTTTCTTTTCTCGAGGGGTTCTTCGCAATGACGGCGCCGGCGACGTTCAGGATATTCTGCGTCGACCGGTAGTTCTGCTCAAGCCGAATTACCTTTGCACCGGGGAAGTCCTTTTCGAAGCGGAAGACATTGCTCACATCCGCGCCGCGGAAGCGGTAGATGCTCTGGTCGTCATCACCGACTACCGCAATATTCCTGCGGCCGGCCCCGATCAGTTTCAGGAGACGGTACTGTGCGTGGTTGGTGTCCTGGAATTCGTCCACGAGGAGGTACTGAAACTCGCCCTGGTACTGCTTGAGGATCTCGGGATGTTTCTCGAAGAGCATCACCGTTAGACCGATGAGGTCGTCAAAATCGAGGGCATTGCACTTCTTTAGGTCATCCTGGTATCTCATATAGACCCTCGCAAGTTTCTCGTCAAAGCCGAAGCCGTCGCCGGAAGCGAGAAACTCCTCGGGCTTCACGAGAGAAGACTTGAGCGCGCTTATCCTCGCCGCGACCCCGCGGTAAAGCGCTTCGTGGATACCGAATTCGCGGAGGATATGACGGATGAGGTTGCAATGGTCGTCATCGTCATAAATTGAAAAATCGCCTGTATAGTCGAGGTGTCCTATCTCTTTCCTGAGAATCCTGCTGCACTGGGAATGGAAGGTCCCGATCCACGAACCGACCATATCCTTCCCGGTGAGGGAGGAGATACGCTCTTTCAATTCATCGGCCGCCTTGTTGGTAAAAGTCACGCCGAGCAGGGACCTGTGCGAAAGGCGCTTTGTTTTCATAAGGTAGGCGAACTTATGGGAGATAACCTTTGTCTTGCCGCTGCCTGCACCTGCGAGGATAAGGAGCGGTCCTTCCGTATGGAGAAGCGCTTCGCGCTGCTGGGGATTAAGGCCTTCTAGTAGACTATCCTTCGACATTACGTAAACCGATGCACTTATAATAACAAAAGTCGGGGGGGTGCGTCAAAAGAAATCGCCGATCCATGCGGCTTCCGTGCGGTCATTCGACGGTTACGCTCTTTGCCAGATTCCTCGGCTGGTCCACATCGCAACCCCGCATGACCCCGATGTGATAAGCGATAAGCTGCAGGGGGATGGTCATCAGGACAGGCGTCAGGTATACATTCGACGCGGGGAGCGGTATGGAGTGATCAGAGAGGCCTTCCATTTCGGTATCCCCTGCCGTGAGCAATGACACCACCTTGCCGCCCCTGCTCTTGACCTCCTGCAGATTCGAAAGGATCTTCTCGCGGAGTCCGTCCCGAGGCGCCAGCAGCACTACCGGGAGTTCCTCGTCGATGAGGGCGATGGGACCGTGCTTCATTTCTCCTGCCGGATATCCCTCGGCGTGGATATAGGTAATCTCCTTGAGTTTGAGGGCGCCTTCCAATGCGATCGGGTACTGTATCCCCCTCCCGAGGTAGATAAAGTCCCTGGCCTTGAACAGATCCCTGGCGACCGCTTCGATTTCCTCGTCCCGCGCGAGGATCTGTTCCACCTTGTCGGGGATATTCAGGAGTTCCTGCAGCATGCCGGAGGCAGCGCCGCCGCTTACTCTCTTTTTTGCCGTGCCCAACGCGATTGCAAAGAGGTAGAGCGCGATTATTTGCGAGGTGAAGGCCTTTGTAGAGGCGACGCCGATCTCAGGGCCTGAATGGGTATAAAAGACGGCGTCCGCTTCACGCGAAGAGGTGCTGCCGATCACATTGCAGATACTCAGGACCGTTGCCCCGAGTTTCCTGGCCTCTCTCTGCGCCGCAAGGGTGTCGGCAGTCTCCCCTGACTGGGTTATGGCGATGAAGAGGTCCCCCTCCTTCACCAGAGGGGTCCTGTACCGGAACTCGGAGGCGATGTCAACCTCCACGGGAACCCTCGCGATGTCTTCGATCAGATACTTGCCGACCAGCGACGCGTGCCACGAAGTGCCGCAGGCTACGATAAAGACCTTCTCGACGGCGGTCAGACCTTCCCGTGTTATGCCGAACTCTTCAAGGTTCACTTCACCTCGTTCCACGTTCACCCGTCCCCTCATGACATCGGCGATCGCCCTCGGCTGCTCGTAGATCTCCTTGAGCATGAAGTGCTTATACCCGCCCTTCTCGGCCATCGACGGAGTCCAGGGGATTATCGATACCTCTTTGCGCACCGGAGTTCCGTCGAGTGTGGCCACCACGACACCGTCACGGGTCAGGACCGCCATTTCCCCGTCGTTAAGGAACATCACCCGCTTTGAGTGGTTGAAAAAAGCGGGGACATCCGAAGCGACAAAATATTCGCCGTCTCCGAGCCCTACACAGAGGGGGCTGTCCTTTCTTACGCCGATGACTTTCCCTTCCTCTTTTTCATTGATAACCGCGATGGCGTAGGCGCCCCGTACGTTCATCAGGGCAGTACTCACCGCATCCTCCAGGGGAAGGTTTTGGGAGTATTTATGGATGAGATGACACAAGACCTCGGTGTCCGTCTCTGAGGAGAAGGTATATCCTTCGGCGATGAGGTCTTTTTTCAGCGCTATGTAATTCTCGATTATCCCGTTGTGGACGACGATGATACCCCCCGACCTGTGGGGGTGGGCATTCTCTTCCGAGGGTTTTCCATGAGTCGCCCAGCGGGTGTGGCCTATGGCGGCGTGGCTCACCGGCCTGTCCGCCTCGAAGAGGTCACACAGGTCGCCCACCTTGCCCCTGCATCTCTTTATCGTGAGTTTCCCATCAGAAAAGTAGGCTATCCCCGCCGAGTCATATCCCCTGTATTCAAGCCGTTTCAGACCGTCGAGTACCACCGAGATTGCGTCGCCTCTGCCGGTGTATCCTATGATCCCGCACATGCCGTCAGTCTCCCGTCCTCGGCCGTCTGCGGAATGTCTTTTTTGAATGCCGGCGGTTCTCATTGTGCTGTTTCCTCTGCGCCCACTTCAGTATATTCTTCTGCGGTGTCCTGCTCACGGCAAGCGACATCGGCGGCACGTCCTTCGTGACCGTCGATCCGGCCCCGATATAGGCCCCTTTGCCGATCTTCACCGGAGCGACGAGCTGGGTGTCGCTCCCGATGAAGACCCCGTCATCGATCTCGGTCCTGTGCTTTTGTGCCCCGTCATAGTTGCAGGTGATCGTTCCTGCACCGATGTTTACGTTTCTTCCCACCACCGCATCACCGAGATAACTCAGATGCGATGCCTTTGTGCCCTCACCAATCACGGACTTCTTCACCTCGACAAAGTTACCGATTTTTGCCCGGGCACCGACGATCGTGCCGGGGCGCAGATGCGCGAAGGGCCCAATCTGGGCATTCCGCTTCACTGCAGAATGCTCTATCACCGAACAGTCTTTTATCGTCGCCCCATCCCCGATGGTGCTTCCGACTATCCGCACGTTCGGATAGACCGTACACTGCCGGCCGATGCGTGTGGCGCCCTCGAGGCAGACATTGGGATAGATGACGGCATCGGCGCCGATCGAGACGTCTGCGCCGATATGCGCTGACGAGGGATCGATAAAGGTCACGCCTTTCCGTATCAGGCCGTTGACGATCCTGGTCTGCATGATCCTCTCCGCGCGGAGCAGCTCATGCCTGGTATTGACACCCATCATTTCATCTTCTCCGCAGATGCAGTACACGCCGGCCCTCAGCTTTTCCCGCATCGCAATCTCGAAGAGATCGGTGAGGTAGTATTCACCGCTGGCAGGGTTACGCCTGATCCTGGCGAGGAGAGGCATGATTTTCGAATCGACCGCATAAATCCCGCCGTTGACCTCCATAATCATTTTCTGTTCAGCCGTGGCGGCTTTTTCCTCGATGATCCGTCGGGGCTTTCCCGAGTCGTCCCTGACTATTCTCCCATAGCCCTCCGGATGGCGTGTGGTGAAGGACAGGACGGACAACGCATCCCCATTCTTGCTGAAAAGGCTGAGGAAGCGCCTGAGTGTCTCCGGAGCGATGAGCGGCGTGTCGCCGTTCAACACGAGGACGGTGCCGCGAAACCTGCCCAGGGCCTCACCGGCCTTCATGAGGGCATCGCCCGTACCCTTCGGTTTCTCCTGGACGACGAAAGAAATCGCCGGACCGGAGGCCGACCGGGAGATCTCCTCGTGATATTTCCCGACAACGACGATTCTCTTCTCAGGCCTGAGTCTGCCGGCGTTGTCGAGGACGTGCCGGAGCATAGGCCTTCCGCAGAGTGTATGGAGGACCTTGGGGAGGGATGATTTCATCCTCTTCCCGAGACCCGCGGCAAGGATCACGCAGGCCAGTTTCACTTTGCCGTCGTCTCGGTTATCTTCCCCGGGGCCGCGATTCCTCCGGAAAGGATAATCTTGATGCCTTCATCGATAGGGATGTCGGTATAGAAGACCTCCTCTTCCTTGAAGAGAACGATCTCGCCGAGATAGAGATTGTTGGTAGGGATATACACCGCCCTGAGACAGGTCTCGCAGCCGCTTTTTCCCGACTTGATCGTGCACTCCTTGGTGAGGAATCCGAAGGCATATGCGCCGAGCCTCGGGTATTCGACCACCACGAACTCCTTGAAGGAACTTTTGTCTTCAGGCGAGAACGCGTCGACGAGCTGCTTGATCGCGGTATAGAACCCCTTGAATACGGGGATCCTCAGAATCAGCTTCTCCATGAAGGCGATGACCTTCTTGCCGAAGACATTGGTAGAGATCACGCCGACGACGAAGACAAGCAGAATGACCGACAAAAAACCGAGACCGGCCGTGCTATAGCCGAGTATCCTGTCGAACAGGGGTCCCAAAAAGCCGTCTACAAACCTAAAGAACCAGACGATCGCAGAAATCGTGATGATGCCCGGAATCAGTATGATCAGGCCTGCCAGGAACCTTCTTTTCACTGTGCTGCGGATCGAGGTCATGTCAACGCGCTCTGCGGCTCATCGGGCGGCCTTGTTCATGACCTCATCGGGGATATCGAAATTCGCATAGACATTCTGGACGTCCTCATTGTCTTCGAGGGCGTCGGTGAGCCTCACCATCTGCTCCGCGCCTTTCTCGTCGAGGGTGACATAGCTCTTCGGAAGCATCGTCGTCTCTGCAAGGGAAACCTGGATGCCGGCGGTCTCAAGTGCGCCTTTGACTGCCGCGAGGTCTTCGGGCAAGGTGATCACCTCGTAGCTGTCCTCCTTCGGGTCGTTTCTGATGTCGAGCGCACCCGCATCGAGGGCGATGGTCATGAGGCCGTCCTCATCGGTCTTGTCCTTGTCGACGAGGAGGTACCCTCGCTTCTCGAATATCCAGGCCACGCAGCCCGCCTCTCCCATGTTCCCGCCGTTTTTCGTCATGATATGCCGTATCTCGGAAACGGTCCTGTTCTTGTTGTCGGTGAGCACTTCCACGAGAAGGGCGACCCCGCCGGGGCCATAGCCCTCATAGGTGTATTCCTCATACGAGGTTCCGGGAAGCTCTCCTGTCCCCTTCATGATCGCCCGCTTTATATTGTCATGGGGCATGTTGACCTCTTTCGCCTTTTCAATGGCGGTCCTGAGTCGGGGGTTCCCTTCGGGGTCGCCTCCGCCGATCCGTGCGGCGACGGATATTTCTTTCACGATCTTGGTGAAGGACTTGCCCCTCTTTGCATCGGTATGCGCCTTCTTGTGTTTTATCTGTGCCCATTTAGAATGTCCTGACATTTTCTCTCACCTCCTGTGAATGCATGAGCAGTGCGCCCTCGCCCGCCCGCATGAGAAACAACCGGCTCGCCGAGTGCGGACCGCCTTAATCGATTCGGTATTCCCTGATCTTTGTGAGCAGGGTCTTATAACTCACCCGAAGCACTTCCGCTGCCCTGCTCTTGTTCCCTTTTGTCTCGGCAAGAGCCCTTCTTATGCGCTGGGTCTCGGCGAGGCGTAACGCCTCTTTCGCCGTCTCTTCCAGCGTCCCCGTCATCGGGAGATCTGAGCTGAAGCCGTTCCTCGATGCCGGAGAAAACGAGATGTGGTCCACGGTTATCATGCTTCCCTCACAGAGGATGACCGCACGCTCGATCGTGTTCTCGAGTTCCCTCACGTTTCCCTTCCATGAACGCTTCATCATCGCTTCAAGCGCCTCAGGGGAGATGCTCTTTGGAGAGGTCTTGGTTTCCGCGCAGTATTTCTTCACAAAGAAATCGGCGAGCAGGGGTATGTCTTCGGCCCTGTCCCTCAGCGGCGGAATCGTCAGAGGGAAGACGCTGAGCCGGTAGTAGAGATCTTCCCTGAACCTGCCCTCTGCGACCGCTTTCTCGATGTCCTTATTCGTTGCCGCGATAACCCGCACATCCACCTTGATCGGTTTCAGTCCTCCGACGCGCTCTATTTCACCCTCCTGGATGACTCTCATTATCTTGGCCTGGAGGGAGATGTCCATCTCTCCGATCTCGTCAAGGAATATGGTTCCTCCGTCTGCGAGCTCAAACTTGCCGAGCTTTCTTGACTCCGCCCCGGTGAACGAGCCCCGTTCATGGCCGAAAAGCTCGGACTCGAGGAGTTCTCTCGGAATCGCGGCGCAATTGATCGGCACAAAAGGATACTCTTTTCTCGGACTGAGACAATGGAGTGCCCTTGCGAAAAGTTCCTTGCCGGTGCCGCTTTCGCCGAGGAGGAGTACGGTCGTCTTCGCCGGGGAGACCTTCTGGATCTTCCTCGCGACCTCACTGATCCCCTCGCCTTTCCCGATGATCTGGGGCATGCCGATCAGGGACGAAAACTCCTCCTTCAGCAGCGTGTTCTCGGTAATGAGCCGCTGGTTCTCAATCGCCTTCCGTATGAGGTGGAGGAGATGGTCGGTGTCGAAGGGTTTTGTGATGAAGTCAAAGGCGCCTTCCTTCACCGCTCTCACCGCGAGGTCTACGGAGCCGTAGGCCGTCATCATAATCACCGGCATCATGGGGTTCTCATCTTTCACAGACATGAGCACTTCCATTCCGCTTTTCCTGGGGAGTTTGAGGTCAGTGAGGACGAG
>DATJWU010000259.1:0-2700 GCA_035501055.1 Thermodesulfovibrionales bacterium | reverse complement strand
ACCTCGTCGTCGGCGATTTCCTCGAGGAGTGCGACCTTGTATTCTTCCCCCAGGCCCCGGAACAGGGCGATGGCGTCGCTCCGCTTCAATGCCTTCCTTGTAAAAGGGGTGTTTCCTCTTATGATCCCCGCCATCTTTTCTTCGATCCTGGCGAGGTCTTCAGGCGTCAGCGGGCTCTCGATGTCGAAATCATAATAGAAACCCTCTTCCGTGGACGGGCCTATCGCGAACTTCGCTCCGGGGAAGAGTTCTTTGACCGCATGGGCCATGATATGGGAGGCGCTGTGGCGGTAGATATCCCTGCCTTCCGGAGAATCGAAGGCAACAGGCTCTATCACTCTATCGTCACCCAAATCCTTCAGCGATGAAAGGTCCCTCATCTCCCCCTCCACCTTTATGGCGAGGGCGTTCGCCTTCCTGAGTTTCGCTTCAGCCTCAGACAGCGTCACCGGAACTTCCTTTCCATCGGGAAAACGCAGCGTAATGGCACACCTCCTGAAAAATAGACACTATATTACCTGATATTCTTTTTGTATTTCAATATATTTAATAAAAAAGGAGTGTCGTTGACAAAACAGGGGGGCAGCCAATATAATTTAAATCTGTCCATACGTAATTATGGTATCTGTCATTCCCGAATCCGAAACCCGGGTGGAAGACTCCGGACAGGCCGGCGCGGACAAGAAGGATACCGAGGGACCGTAGAGACAGGCGCTCATCATAAACTATATTTGCGAGGAGGTTTTTTATGGCCGAAGGCATTGTTGACGTGACCACTTCAACTTGGGATAAAGAGATTATTCAGAATCAGGGTCTGACGATGGTTGATTTCTGGGCGGTGTGGTGCGGCCCCTGCAGGATGATCGCCCCGACCGTCGAAGAGCTCGCGAAGGAATATGCGGGCAAGGTGAAAGTCGCAAAACTGAATACTGATGAGAACCCTGATATCGCGAGCCGTTACAAGATCATGGGGATACCGACCGTCATATTCTTTAAGAACGGCGAGAAGGTCGATCAGGTCGTCGGTGCGGTTCCCAAACCTCAGCTGAAGTCGAAGATCGATTCCCTCCTCTCCTCGTAATGCACTCCTTGTCGTGCGGAGAGGATTCAGGGAGACCCCCGGAATAGCGGGACCGTCACGCAGGGTCCCTGCCGGCACAATTTTAGGGAATAAAATTTTAGGGAATAAAATATGACAAACCGCTTTTTCAACAGGACCCATGTCCTCCTCTGGTGCTGTCTCTTCGCACTTGCCGTCTCATGCACGAGCGGCAAAAGCGATGTCGCGCCTCTCGAAAAAGGCAAGGCGCCGGATTTCACGCTCGCCGACGTCCGGGGGGGCAAGGTGGGCCTTTCAGGGTTCAGGGGCAAGGTGGTGCTTGTGGAATTCTGGGCAACGTGGTGTCCTCCCTGCAGGGAGTCGATCCCCGAGTTGAACACCCTCTATGACAAATATAAGGACAAGGGCGTGGCGGTGCTTGCGATATCCGTGGATAAAGGGGACGACGCGCCCTCGACAGTGGTTTCTTTTATGAAGGAAAATGCGGTCCGCTATCCGGTGCTGATGGATGACGGGAAGACCAACCGGTCTTATGGAGTCACCAGTATCCCGGCGATCTTCCTTATAGACAAGGAGGGCAGGGTCGTCAAGAGAATAGCCGGCTTTATCCCGGGGCTTGGAGAAGATCTTTCACAGGAGATCGAAAGGCTGCGGTAATGCTCGAAGCGCTCAGCGAAAAACTCGAATCCATATTCAAGAAGTTGAAGGGCAGGGGTATCCTCAAGGAAGAGGATATCGACGCGGCAATGAAAGAGGTGCGTCTCGCCCTCCTCGAGGCTGATGTGAATTTCAGGGTTGTCAAGGACTTTGTGCAGAGCGTCAGGGCGAAGGCGGTGGGCAAGGAGGTGCTCGAGAGTCTCACCCCAGGGCAGCAGGTCGTCAAGATTGTCCATGCGGAACTGTGCGAGCTTCTCGGCGGCACGGGCAGCAAGATCCATCTCGCCCCCAACCCTCCCACGATCATCATGATGGTCGGTCTCCATGGTTCGGGGAAGACGACGACCTCTGCAAAGCTTGCGCGGGTCTTCAAGAAGGAAGGCAGGAGGCCCATGCTGGTCGCCGCGGACCTGCAACGCCCTGCCGCGATCGAACAGCTGATATCGCTCGGCAGGCAGATCGATGTCCCGGTGTTCTCCTCAAAGGAGACAAAGGACCCCGTGGTGCTTTGCGAACAGGCCGTCGGAAAGGCGAGGCTCGATGCCCGTGATGTGGTGATACTCGATACCGCCGGGAGGTTCCATGTCGATGACGCCCTCATGGAGGAATTGGGTGAGATAAAAAAGAAAACAGCCCCGAAGGAGACGCTCTTTGTCGCCGATGCAATGACCGGACAGGACGCCGTGAATATCGCGCAGAGTTTCAATGACCGGATCGGGATCGACGGGATCGTACTTACCAAAATGGACGGTGACGCGAGGGGCGGCGCAGCCCTCTCCATCCGCTCGATTACCGGAAAACCGATCAAGTTTGTCGGCATGGGCGAGAAGATCGAGATGCTCGAGTCCTTCCATCCCGACCGGATCGCCTCAAGGATTCTCGGTATGGGGGATGTCCTGGGCCTTATCGAACAGGCTGAGAAGGCCTTTGACCGGAAAGAAGCGGAAAAGCTCCAGGAGAAGATCCTCGGTGAGTCATTCTCC
>DATJWU010000258.1:0-2543 GCA_035501055.1 Thermodesulfovibrionales bacterium | reverse complement strand
GGGGCTTACGGGTTTTCGATGAGTTCAGGATATAACAGCAGACCCCGCGCCGCAGAGGTGCTCGTGAAGGGAAAAGATCATTCTCTGATCCGGAAGAGGGAAGTTTACCGCGACCTTGTAAGGGGCGAGGTCCTGCCGGATTTCCTCTGAGAACGCCATGAAAGTACCCTTTGTAAAAATGCACGGCCTGGGGAACGATTTTATCCTCATCGACTGCCGCGCGTTCAATCCGGGAGATATCTCGGCCCTTGCCAGAAGACTCTGCCACCGCAGACTCGGCATCGGCGCAGACCAGCTCCTCCTCCTCTCGACTTCAAAGGTCGCCGACTTCAAGATGCTCATCGTCAATGCCGACGGCAGCGAAGTCGAAATGTGCGGAAACGGCGTCAGGTGTTTTGCGAAATTTCTCTGGGACAGGGGACTTTCCTCGCAAAAGTCTATCCGGATCGAGACCCTCGCCGGCATTATCAGACCTGAGAAGAGTGACGGCCTCATCAGGGTCGACATGGGCGAACCGACCCTCGCTGCCCTGAAGATCCCCGTGGTGATCCCCGGATACGAAACGGAAGGGAGCGATGACCCTGGCGGGAAAAACATCATCGACTATCCTCTCCAGATTGATGACTCCACGTTCACCATTACCTGCGTCTCGATGGGGAATCCTCATGCAGTCATCGTAGTCGACAACGTTTCGACCTTCCCCGTGGCGTACTACGGTCCGATGATCGAGAACCATCATTTCTTCCCCAAGAGGACGAATGTCGAGTTTATCGAGATCCTGAACGGCGGGGAGATCAAGATGCGCGTGTGGGAGCGGGGCTCCGGGGAGACGATGGCCTGCGGCACAGGGGCCTCGGCCGCAGCGGTCGCGTCCCGTCTCAAGGGCCTTACCAAAGAGTCCGTTGCGGTGCACTTGACAGGCGGAGACCTGTTTATCGACTGGGCCGCCGACAATCACGTCTATATGGCGGGACCCGCGGTCGAGGTATTCTCGGGAGAAATAGCGCTCGAATAGAAATGTCAGGGACAGCCCGTCTCTTTTCATGGACGGAACCTCAGGAGGAGGACAGCATGTTTGAAGGCTCCATCGTCGCAATCGTCACACCCTTCAGAAACGGAAAGGTCGATGAGAAGGCCCTCGGCGATCTCATCGAGTGGCATATCGCAAGCGGCACCCGCGCGATCGTCCCCTGCGGCACCACCGGGGAGTCTGCGACGCTCGATTATGACGAGCATTACAGGGTTATCCAGATTACGGTCGACGTGGTGAACAGGCGGGTGCCGGTTATTGCAGGGACCGGTGCAAATGCTACCGATGAAACGATCATGATCACCCAAAAGGCAAAGGAACTGAAGGCCGACGCAGCGCTGCTCGTCTCTCCCTACTACAACAAGCCGACGCAGGAAGGCGTGTACCGCCATTATAAGGCCGTGGCGGAAGCAGTCGATCTCCCGATCGTGCTGTACAACGTGCCGGGCAGAACTGCGTTGAATATCCTCCCTCCCACGGTGGCGAGGCTCGCAGAAATCAGGAACATCGTGGCGATCACGGAAGCGACGGGAGACATGAAGCAGGTCAGTGAAGTGCTCCGGCTCTGCGGTGACCGGATATCGGTCATCTCGGGAGATGACTTCACCACTCTGCCGCTCATGGCACTGGGCGGGAAAGGCGTAATCTCCGTATCGGCGAATGCGGCGCCGAAGGAAGTCGCCGATATGTGCAGGCTGTGGGCCCAGGGAAAGCACGACGAGGCACGATCCCTGCACTACCGGCTTGAGCCGCTCAACCATGCGATGTTCATAGAGACGAACCCTATTCCGGTGAAGACGGGTCTTGCGATGATGGGAAAGATACAGGAAGAGTTCCGTCTCCCTCTCTGTGAGATGTCAGCGGCGAACAGGGAAAAACTCGGGAAGGTTCTTAAGGACTTCGGACTGATTTAGACAGGGTCTTCAGGCGGGGAACGAGGGTACTTTCATCCCTGCTGCGCGGTTTCACTCAGTATTGATCATTGAAGGACCGTTATGATAATCTTTTCTGAATAACAATTTTCCTTTTAAAGGGTGTCTTATGTTCTACCGGGCGTGGTTTCAATGTATCAACGAACAGTGCAAAGAGCAGTATCCTCTCAACACGGTCATCTATCGCTGCCGGACCTGCAACTCACTTCTGGAGGTGCGGCACGACATGCAGGCCCTTGCCCACCGCAGCGCCACGGCGTGGATGAAGCTCTTCGAGGACCGCTACAAGTCCACTGAGTGGCCGTACGGCTCCGGCGTCTGGGGCAAGAAAGAATGGATACTGCCGCAGATCCACAACGACAACATCGTGTCGCTCTATGAAGGCGGCTCCAACCTGTTCTGGGCCGAGCGCTTCGGCAAGCTGATCGGTCTCGACAATCTCTGGATCAAACTCTGCGGCAACTCCCACAGCGGCTCCTTCAAGGACCTCGGCATGACAGTACTGGTATCACAGGTCAAGCAGATGATAAGCGAAGGCGCTCCGATCCGGGCCGTGGCGTGCGCGTCCACAGGCGATACTT
>DATJWU010000257.1:0-4373 GCA_035501055.1 Thermodesulfovibrionales bacterium | reverse complement strand
CCTCCGCAATAGATTTCGATATGAGGTGAATGTGCCGAAGAGGGATGACATCAAGAAGATACTGCTGATAGGGTCGGGGCCGATCGTGATCGGCCAGGCCTGTGAATTCGACTATTCAGGTACGCAGGCGTGCAAGGCCCTGAGGGAAGAAGGGTACAAAGTGGTCCTGGTCAATTCGAACCCCGCGACGATCATGACCGATCCTGAAACAGCTGATGCGGTGTACATCGAGCCTCTCACTACGGAAATTGTCGAGTTGATCATCAGGAAGGAGAGACCCGACGCCCTGCTTCCGACCATGGGCGGGCAGACGGCCCTTAACCTTGCCGTCGACCTCGCCGAGGCGGGCATCCTCGAAAAATACGAGGTCGAGCTGATCGGCGCAAAGCTCCACGCGATCAAGAAGGCGGAGGACAGGGAGCTGTTCAAGGAGGCGATGGAGAAGATCGGCCTCGAGGTTCCGCAGAGCGCCTATGTCGGCAGCCTGAAGGAGGGCCTCGAAGCGATCGAATCCATAGGGTTCCCGGCGATCCTGAGGCCGTCCTTTACCCTCGGAGGCACGGGGGGCGGCATCGCCTACAACAGGGAAGAATACATGGACCTGCTCGAGAAAGGGCTCAAGCTCAGCCCGGTGCATCAGATCCTCGTGGAAGAGTCGGTGCTCGGCTGGAAGGAGTATGAGCTCGAGGTGATGCGGGACACGCACGACAACGTCGTCATCATCTGCTCCATCGAGAATTTCGATCCCATGGGGGTGCACACGGGTGACTCGATCACCGTTGCTCCCGCACAGACGCTTACGGACAAGGAGTACCAGCGGATGCGTGACGCCTCGATCGCGATCATTCGCGAGATCGGTGTCGACACCGGGGGGTCGAACATCCAGTTCGCCCTTAATCCGGAAAACGGAAGGATGATCGTGATCGAGATGAACCCGAGGGTATCGAGGAGTTCTGCCCTCGCGAGCAAGGCAACGGGTTTCCCGATCGCGAAGATAGCGGCAAAGCTCGCGGTCGGCCTGGCCCTCGATGAGATTCCCAACGACATTACCAAAGAGACTCCTGCGTCCTTCGAGCCGACAATCGATTATGTGGTGACAAAGATCCCGCGGTTCACCTTCGAAAAATTCTCTGAGGCGGACCCTACACTCACGACACAGATGAAGTCGGTGGGAGAGGCTATGTCGATCGGCCGGACGTTCAAGGAATCACTCCAGAAGGCATTGAGGAGTCTTGAGACGGGGAGTTACGGACTGGAGGAGGTCGTGGTGAGCGCCGCTGAGATGAAATCGAAACTCAAGATCCCTCATGCCGACCGGATATGGTACGTGGCGCAGGCGATGAGGAACGGGATGTCTGTTGAAGAGATCTACGGGCTCACCTGGATAGACCCGTGGTTCCTCAACAACATGAAACAGATCATCGTCATGGAAGATAGGATTAAAGAACGTGTCAAAGGGTCAGAGTATCAAAGTGTCAGAGACACTGGAACTCCGACACTCGGTGACTCTGAAACGGTTTTGCGCGAGGCCAAGGAGTATGGGTTCTCCGACAGGCGCATCGCCCGGCTCGCGGGCCTGACCGAAAAAGAGATTCGGGACCTGAGAAACAGGTCAGGGATAAAGCCGGTCTATAAGATGGTCGATACCTGCGCCGCTGAATTCGAGGCATACACTCCCTATCTCTATTCGACATACGAAAGGCCGTTCCAAGCATTTAGCACTCAGCACTCAGCACTCAGCACGAAAGAAATTTCTGATCCCGCGGTGGATTCCGAGGCGAGGCCGACGGACAGGAGGAAAGTGATCATCCTCGGTTCCGGTCCGAACAGGATCGGGCAGGGCATCGAGTTCGACTATTGCTGTGTCCATGCGGTCTTCGCCCTGAAGGAACTGGGCTTTGAAACGATCATGATCAACTGCAACCCCGAGACGGTGAGCACCGACTATGATACGTCGGACAGGCTTTATTTCGAGCCCCTGACGATCGAGGATGTGCTGAGCATCGTCGAAGTCGAAAGGCCCGAAGGAGTGATCGTGCAGTTCGGGGGACAAACGCCGCTCAAACTCGCGGTTCCCCTTGAACGCGAGGGCGTAAGGATACTGGGGACTTCCCCTGATTCCATCGACAGGGCCGAAGACAGGAAGAGATTCAAGGAACTCCTCCATAAGCTCAATCTCAGGCAGGCTGAAAGCGACACGGTCGTCTCTCCTGAAGAGGCCCTCGAGGTCGCCAGGAAGATCGGCTACCCGGTGATGGTGAGGCCTTCCTACGTTCTGGGCGGAAGAGCCATGGAGATCGTCTATGACGAGCATTCACTCAGCGACTATATGACGAAGGCGGTGAAGGCGTCACCCGAGCATCCCGTACTCGTCGACAAGTACCTTGAGGATGCGATAGAAGTGGATGTGGATGCCATATCTGACGGCACTGACGTGGTGGTAGGCGGGGTCATGGAGCATATTGAAGAGGCGGGCATACACTCCGGAGACTCTGCATGTTCCCTCCCTCCCTATTCGCTTAGTACGGCGATTGTGGATGAGATCAAAGGCCAGACAAAGGCCCTCGCGAGGGAGCTGAATGTCATCGGGCTCATGAATATCCAGTTCGCGGTAAAGGACGGAGAGATCTACATCCTGGAGGTCAATCCGAGGGGGTCCAGGACGGTGCCTTTCGTCTCAAAGGCAACAGGCGTTCCCCTGGCAAAAATGGCAGCGAAGATCATGGGCGGCAAGACACTGAAGGAGCTCGGCTTCACTTCTGAAAGAGAGATAAGGCATATCGCGGTGAAAGAAGCGGTCTTCCCCTTTGACCGGTTCCACAACGTTGACACGATCCTCGGCCCTGAGATGAAGTCAACGGGAGAGGTAATGGGGATCGACGAAAACTTCGGCCTTGCCTACGCAAAGGCGCAGGAGTCTTCCCATAACAAGCTCCCGCTTTCGGGTAAGGTCTTCATCAGCGTGAAGGACAAGGATAAGCCGGGCATCTGTCGCATCGTCGACAAGTTCCAGGAGATGGGCTTTGACGTAATCGCGACAAGGGGAACGGCTGAGCACCTCATGGCAAAAGGCATCGAGGTCGGCATGGTGAACAAGGTTACGGAAGGACGCCCTCACATTGTGGACCTGATAAAGAACAAGGAGATACAATTTGTAATCAATACCGTGAGCGGCACCCAGGCGCAGAAGGACTCTTTTTCGATACGGCAGAGCGCGCTTCAGTACCGCGTCCCCTTTACGACCACGCTGTCCGGTGCCAATGCGGTAGTGAATGCCGTCGAGCAGCTCCTGAGGGGAAAGATATCGATAAAGTCTTTGAAGGAATACCATCAGAACAACAGTAAGAAGTAAATAGTGAGTAGTAAACAGCAAATAGTGACGACGGCGGTAATCAAGAATACATGGGCGGTGCTAATATCGTAAAAGGAGTACTGGGGGAGAGTAATAAAGGAAGAAAGCATAAAGCCTTCTTTCTTTTTTTCACTATTCACTATTTACTATTTACCATTCACTATTCACTTGTAAGGAGGGTTCAATGGCGATCAAAAGGCTAGGGGTCATCACAAGCGGCGGTGACTGCGGCGGACTCAACGCGGTGATCAAGGGTGTGGCGCGGGAGGCCTTTGCGATGGGGATCGAATCGGTAGTGATCCCGAACGGGTATGCCGGTCTGTACAATCTCGTCGACCTCGAAAACGTCGTGTTGCTGAATGCCGAAAGGGTAAGCCGCATCGAGGCCTCCCTTGCAGGGTCCGAGGCCGGACACTCACGGGTGAAGATCAGCAAGATAGCCGATCCTGGCAAGTACGAAAGGATAAAAGAGGGGCTGAAGAAGTTCGGGATAGACGGCCTCGTGATCAGCGGCGGCGACGATACCGGCAGCGTGGTGGTGGACCTGACCGCCCAAGGTATCCCCTGCGTCCATGTCCCGAAGACAATGGACCTCGACCTCCAGTCATACAGTGTCGGCGGTGACTCGGCGATCAACAGAATTGCCGTGTTCACCCGCGACCTCAAGACCACGGGCATGAGTCACAATCGCGTCCTCGTCATCGAGGTCTTCGGACGATACGGGGGCCACACAGCCCTGCGCGGGGGCATCGGGGCCGAGGCTGACTGCATTCTCATCCCGGAGATACCGGTCGACTTCGATGTCGTCTATGACCACATGAAGACGACGTACTTTGCGAGAATCCTGCGGAGCGATGTGAAGGCAGGGACCTATATGATCGTTGCGGCCGAGGGCATGAAGAACGCCAGCGGGGAGGAACTCTATGACCTTTCGGCAGGGGTGGACGCCTTCGGCCACAGGAAGCTCGCAGGCGCAGGGAAATATGTGAGACAGCAGCTCGAACAGAGACTCAAGAAAGAC
>DATJWU010000256.1:0-3583 GCA_035501055.1 Thermodesulfovibrionales bacterium | reverse complement strand
GAATGAAGAATATCTAATCTCTCTTTAACCTGTTTTTAATTATTGATCTGTATACTGAGCCTAAGTTGAGATGATCTGCTGAATCAAACTTGAGGGTACTGCTTAAAAAAAGAAATCCCGGCGCTCGGGTGACACAAAGCCACAGGCCTCAGGACAATTGGCGGGTTGGCGGGGGAGCAGCACTGAAGATTCCTTCACGCGCAGAATCAGGCGAGGATACGTTCTTTTTCGCGGAGAGGAGGTGAGAAAAATGAGGTGCCGAAAGATTCGCGTTCTTCCTGGCGAGTCCCGGCAACTCCCCGAGGGCAGGGAAGAGCTCGGGGAAGTGGCGGCCCATACGTGACGCTCATGTTTTGCGGTATTTGCAGTCATTGACCTTTATTTTGCATTCCCATTATGGGATATCGTCAGGAGAGGAGGATTTCTATGGTGAAGAGACGTTTATTGTGGTTGTTGTTGTGCCTTGCCGCCGGCACGGCCGGTATTTTTGCTTCCGGTACCGCTCTGGCAAATACCGACGTCACCTATGCATATTATGACGTTCGAGGTGCTTCGAACTATATGCAGGTGAACGTAACGACGGCATCAGGGTGTATCGTGAAACCAACGGATGAAGACGTCTTCTTCTATGATCATCTCGATGCCACGGTGCCAGGCACAAATGCTCCGGACATAAGGCCGGTCGCCGCTGCGGTGGATGACCATAACGTTGATATCAAGGTGGACATCGGTCCGTTCTGTGAGCCCATGGCGGTTTCATTGAGCGTGTTTGCGCCTGTATTGAGTCCTGAGGATATCTGGTTTCTCGATTCGGATAATAGCATGAGCACGCTTTCGGACGAGGCAATCGGTGAAGGACAATCAGGGGAAACAGCAGCCATGTCAGGTTCCGGAAAGCACGGGCACAACAAGAGGTTCAAGAATCTCATCTTCTGGAAATCTAAAGTGGTCGAGGTAACCCAGGATTTCAAAGCACAACTTCCGTCGGGATTGTATGTAATCACTCTCAGCGCTACGCCTTCAGGCGGCAACCATGAGCGGTTCTATCGCTGGGTGACACTCTTTATCGTGCCTTAGGTCCTCCAGGGCTTCTGAATCAGTGTACGGACAGAAGTAGCTCGGCAGCCCTATCGAAAAGGGATAGGGCTGCCGAGCTACTTCAGCACAGGGCTGTACAGGGCGAGGTGAACAATGCCCTAACGAACCAGGTAAATCATGGCGACTACGAGGCCGATCGCCACTACGGTGCGGCGCAGCATCTGCGGGCGGATCCGGCCTGCCAGCCGTCCGCCCAATGCCCCTCCGGCAAGGGCGCCGGCAGCCATTACGAGCGCGGCGGACCAGACCACCTGACCCGAGAACAACAAGAAGATTGCGGCCGCAATATTGATGCTGAAAGAGACCGCCTGCTTCAGGGCGTTGAGTCGCGTGAGAGAATCTTCCATGGTCAGACCGAGGACCGCAAGTACGATCACGCTCACCCCTGCGCCGAAATAGCCTCCATACAGGGCAGCGGGAAAGACCGGCACCATCGCCCATGCGTCGTGCAGTGTCACTGCTTCGGCGCGGCCTGCGCGGCGCGTGAGGAGCGTACGCAATCTGTCCTGAGCGGCTAACAGAGCCACGGCGATGAGGATCAGGACCGGCACAAGTCTGCGGAATGTCTGATCCCCCGTGTGGATGAGTAAATAGCCGCCGCCGACTCCTCCCAGCACGCTTACCGGCAGCAGAAGCCACAGACGGAGTGACTGATCGCGCAAATCCTTCATCTGTGCAAAGGTCGCTCCCAGGTAACCGGGGCAAAGGGCAACCGTATTGGTTATGTTCGCCGCGATCGCCGGAACACCCACGGCGGTGAGCATGGGAAAGGTGATGAGTGTCCCTCCGCCGGCGAGTGCATTCACCGCTCCCCCGGCCACGGCTGCCAGACCCACCGCACATAAATCCAACCCACTCATCATCGATCTTTCTTTCTCTTTTGTGACATGACATACGCCCTGTCATGGTGATTCTTCATACGTTCAATCATCAGGTCAACCAATTGGGGCCTCACGAAGGGTTTCATATATACATCATATCATCAGAGAGAACATCAGATGTTACGCACGGGCAAACTCTATGCGAACAGACGAGGTTGCGAGGGGCTGTAGAGTCCGGCACGTGGCTTCGGGCCTGCCTGCGGACAGGTGTCGGCCCCTGCCCGATACCCGTGTCAAAGTCTGGTATAATCATATCGTTGGAGTCGCCGACCACGCTGGCAGAAGCGAGGTTCTCTTAAGAAAATGCAGGGAAAAACCCCCGAAGAGATCAGGAAAGAAATCGAGCAGCTCGTCCGGGAGATCAACGAGCACAACTACCGGTACTATGTCCTCGATGCCCCGGTCATCGCCGACGCTGAGTATGACCGGTTCTATCGCCGCCTGAAGGAACTTGAAGAACATTACGGTTACGTCCCCGCCGATTCTCCCACTCTCAGGGTCGGCGCTCCTCCCCTTGACAAGTTCGAGAAGGTGCGGCATACGGTCGCGATGCTTTCCCTTGACAACGCCTTCACCTACGATGAAGTGAAGGAATTCGACGGGAGGGTGAAGAGGCTTCTCGGCGCCGGAGAGGAGATCGGGTATACGGTCGAACCGAAGTACGACGGCCTCGCGATCGAACTGACGTACAGGAACGGCGTCTTGTTGCGGGCATCGACGAGGGGAGACGGCTACGAAGGCGAGGATGTGACCCATAACATAAGGACGATCAAATCGATCCCGCTTAAAATCGACGTGGCCGGCAGAACGCCGGAGGAGATCGATATCCGCGGCGAGGTCTATATGAACCTCGACGAATTCGAAAAATTGAATAAACAGCGGGAGCAGAGAGGGGAGCCCCTGTTTGCCAATCCGCGGAATGCTGCGGCAGGGTCAGTGAGGCAGCTTGACCCGTCGATTACCGCGTCCCGCAAACTGTACCTCGCCTGCTACGGACTGGGGATGCTGAGGGGGCTTCAATTCGCGAGCCAGTCGGAGTTCGTTCACTGGCTTGAGGAGGCGAAGTTTCCTACGCCCGTGAAGATGACCGTGGTAAAGGGGATAGATGAAGTGATCGGCGCGATTCGGGAGATCGAAGAGCACCGGGGGGCCTTTCCCTTTGAGACGGACGGCGCAGTGGTGAAGGTGGACGATTTCGGGCTTCAGCGGAAATTGGGAACAAAGACGAGGGAGCCGCGCTGGGCCATAGCGTACAAGTTCCAGGCCCACCAGGGCACCACGAAGATCAGGGATATTCTCGGAAGCGTCGGAAGGACCGGGGTGATCACTCCCTTTGCGGTCTTCGAGCCCGTTCATATCGGCGGAGTCACCGTGTCCCGCTCCACGCTCCATAACTGGGACGAGATAGAGAGAAAAGATATACGGATCGGGGACACCGTCGTTGTTGAAAGGGCGGGAGACGTTATCCCTCATGTGGTTGCGGTCATCACGGAAAAGAGGACCGGCCGGGAAGAAAAAGTCCGCCTCCCTGAAAAATGTCCTGCCTGTGATTCGAAAGTCGTCAGGGAAGAAGGTGAAGTTGCGGTGAGGTGCACTTCGCTCCA
>DATJWU010000255.1:0-2775 GCA_035501055.1 Thermodesulfovibrionales bacterium | reverse complement strand
GGGATGTTCGGGCATGGATGTGATCTCGGTCCTCAAGAAGAAGAGGCAGGATGTCAGAAATCTCGAAATGAACATAAAAGGTGAAAGAGCGACGGAGCACCCGCAAAAATTCACCGAAATAACCATCGAATTCGTCGTGACCGGCCGTGGCCTTTCCGAAGACGCGGTAAAGAGGGCTGTTGAGCTTTCGATGGAGAAGTACTGCTCCGTCAAGGCAACCCTCGAAGGGGTCGCCAAGATTAACTTTACTTACCGGGTCGTCGAGGAGTAGGAAAAGCCCACCCGATTCCCCGGTTGAAGAAAGATACGCAACGGCGATGAGCCCCGGCCCGACAAAGGATGTCGACATTCCCCGGACGGAAGCTTCCGGCATTACACGGCTCTTGACGCTCATCGCCACCCTCGGTTTTGTCGGTTACCTTCCCGCCGCGCCGGGGACCTTCGGCACGCTCGCATCGGCGATGCTCTTTGTTGTCGTGAAGCCCGGGAGTGGCGCCACATTTCTTCTGCTCCTCGTCTCGATTCTCCTCGGGACCGTCTCGGCCCACTATGCGGAAAAGTACCTCGGAGAAAAGGACAGCAGAAAGATCGTCGTCGACGAATTTGCGGGGTACGTTGCCTCAGTGCTTCTGCTTCCCCCCACGCTCTTTTCTTACGGTGCGGCCTTTCTTTTATTCAGGTTTTTCGATATACTAAAACCGCCCCCGATCAGGAGCATTGAGAGGGCCTTCCCGGGGGGCCTGGGAGTTGTTGCCGATGACCTCATGGCGGGGATATACACAAATATCGTATTGCAGGTATGGAATTTTCTGACACGGAATTAATCGAGAAAATCCATCTGTCCTTTAAGCGTTCAGGCTTCAGGCTGACGGCAGCGGAGTCCTGCACGGGAGGACTTGTCGGTCATCTCCTCACCAGACTCCCCGGGGCCTCGGACTTCTTCGATTCTTCGGTGGTATGTTATTCCAGGGAATCGAAGATAACGCTTGTCGGCGTCAGACCATCGGTGCTCAGGGCCCATGGAACAATCAGTGAAGAAACGGCACGGGCAATGGCCGTAGCAATAAGACGGAAAAGGAAGACCGACTTTTCCCTCTCGGTAACAGGGAACCTCGGACCCGAGCCGGCCGAAAACAAGAAGGTCGGTCTCGTATACATGGCTGTTGACTGGGAAAGAGAGACCGTATCAAAAGGCATGATCTTTGATGGTGAGCGGGAAGTGATCAAGCGTTCCGCTGCCCTAGCTGCCCTGCACCTCCTCGTCGAGGTCGTTGAAGTATGGGCATAAGGTGTTTTATCGCTGTTCCCCTTGAACAGGAGCTTAAGGAAGGGATTGCGGCCTCGGTCACCGACCTCAGGAAAAGCGATGCGGACGTAAAATGGGTCAGGGCCGAGAATCTTCATATCACCCTGAGGTTTCTCGGCGAGACCGAAGAAGGGTTCCTTCCCGTCCTTCAGGAAGGGTTCTCGACGGTTGCCTCCAGACACGGGTCTCTCATGGTTGGTCTTCAGGGAATCGGCCTTTTCCCTAAAAAGGGAGCACCGCGGGTTGTATGGATCGACATCAGCAACTACCGTGAGCTCGCCGGGCTTCATGAGGATATTGAAGGGGTACTTTTCACCATGGGCGTGAAGAAAGAAGACAGACCGTTCTCGCCCCACCTTACCATAGGAAGGGTAAGAAGCCCGAAAAATGCGACGGCGCTTTTCAGGGCGCTCCAGGCTTTCGGCGACAGGGATTTCGGTACCCTGCGCATCGGGTCTTTTTCACTGATGAAAAGCGAACTCAGGCCGGAAGGCCCTGAATATACGACACTCAAGGAATTCGACCTTAAAAAGGAGGAGCGATGACTAGCAAGGACAAAATAAAGGCTCTGGAAATGGCGATCTCACAGATCGAGCGCAACTTCGGCAAGGGTGCGATCATGAAGCTTGGGGCAGCCGATGTAGCGGAAGGCATCCAGGTCATACCGACCGGCTCCCTCACTCTTGATATCGCCACAGGGATCGGGGGATACCCCAGAGGAAGGGTTGTCGAAATATACGGCCCCGAGTCCTCCGGGAAGACCACACTTGCCCTGAATGCGATCGCCGAGGCGCAAAAGACGGGTGGCGTCGCTGCCTTTATCGATGCGGAACACGCGCTTGACATCACCTATGCAGGCAGGCTCGGCGTGAAGGTCGAAGATCTCCTGATCTCTCAGCCCGATACGGGCGAGCAGGCCCTTGAGGTGGCCGAGGCCCTTGTCCGCAGCGGTGCCGTTGATATTGTGGTGGTCGACTCGGTGGCCGCGCTCGTGCCGAAGGCCGAAATAGAGGGAGAGATGGGAGACTCCCTGCCCGGCCTCCAGGCCCGCCTTATGAGTCAGGCCCTGAGGAAGCTCACCGCAGCGATATCGAAATCCCTTACCACGGTTGTCTTCATTAACCAGATACGTATGAAGATCGGGGTGATGTTCGGAAACCCCGAGACAACCACAGGCGGAAATGCGCTGAAATTTTATGCCTCCATGAGGCTTGACATACGCCGCATCGATAACATAAAGGACAACCAGGAAACGATAGGCGGAAGGGTCAGGGTCAAGGTGGTGAAGAATAAAGTCGCCCCGCCCTTCAGACAGGCCGAGTTCGACATCTATTTCAACGAGGGCATATCCAAGGCCGGAGAACTCATCGACCTCGGCGTAGAACACGGGGCGGTCGAGAAATCCGGCGCCTGGTACAGTTTTAACGGCACACGGATCGGCCAGGGCAGAGAAAACGCCAAGGAATATC
>DATJWU010000254.1:0-3144 GCA_035501055.1 Thermodesulfovibrionales bacterium | reverse complement strand
TCTGGAAGATCTCAAGAGGCGCGGCGGGAGTGAGAGGATAGTGGTGATAGAAATCCCCCTGCTCTTCGAAAGGGGATACACAGGAAAGATCAGGAAAACGGTAACCGTCGTGACTGATGAGGAAACCGCGCTGAAACGGCTTGAAGAGGCCGGCATCAGCAGGGAGAGCGGGATGTCCCGGCTAAAGGCGCAGATGCCGATCGGGGAAAAGGCAGCAAAGTCCGACTTTACGATTGAGAACAGCGGCACTCTGGAGGAGACGCGGACGCAGGTCGTAGCCCTGTACAAGAGACTCCTTGAGGAAGTGAGGGCCTCATAATGGTCATCATCAGAGGACTTGAAGCGCTGAAAGAGAGATATCGGGACGTGATTCTCACGATCGGCAATTTCGACGGGGTGCACAGGGGGCACCAGAAGATATTCACGCTCGTCGTTGACAAGGCTAGGGCGGTTCGGGGCACGGCGATGGCGATGACTTTTGAGCCTCATCCGGTGCGCGTCCTTGCGCCCGAGAGGGGGGTGAAAGTGCTTACCCCCTTCGAAGAAAAGGCGCGTCTCATGGAGCGGTACGGAATCGACGTGCTCCTCTGCATTCATTTTACGAAGGAATTTTCGAACACGAAGCCGGACGATTTTATCAGGGACGTGGTCGTGAACAGAATCGGGGCGAAAGAGGTAATTGTCGGGCACAATTACTCTTTCGGCAAGGGGAAGAAAGGCACTACGGATCTCCTCAGAAGGAGAGGAAAGAAATACGGCATCGCCGTGAAAGTCGTCAGAAGCGCCAGGATGTTTGGGGATGCGGTGAGCAGCAGCAGGATCAGGAGTCTTATCGGGAGGGGCAGGGTCTGCGAGGCCTCATGGCTTCTCGGACGACCCTACATGATCGAAGGGAGCGTCGTCAGGGGAGAAGGAAGGGGAGGGAAGGTCATCGGTGTGCCGACCGCGAATATTATGACGCGGAATGATCTTATCCCGAGGGAGGGTGTCTATGCCGTCAAGGTGAACTACGAAGGAACGCTGCTCGACGGGGTTGCAAACCTCGGGAGGAACCCGACCTTCGGCATCGGCGGCCTGAGCTATGAGATCCATATCCTCGATTTCGCGGAGAACATACTCGGCAAAAACCTGAGGGTTTATTTTATCGACCGTATCAGGGATGAAAAGACCTTCCCCGATGTCTCCTCGCTGAAGGAGCAGATCCTGAAGGACCTCCGGCGGGCACAGGACGTCCTGAGAAACAAGAAATATCCTACAGTTCTATAGGGTCTACGTCGACGACGACCCGCGACCCCGCGCTGGATCTGAGGTTCTCGAGAAGCTTCCCGGCATAGATATGGAGCTTTTCTTTTGCGGTCGATTTCAGGATGACCTTGCAGACATGAGTCCCCTTCTTTGCGAGATCGAGGGGGCCGATGACCTCAATCGTATCCCCCGCAGGGGGCAGTTTCTTCAGGACCGCTTGCACGAGATCCGCCTTTGACGAAAGGGTTATCGCGATCATGCGGGAAAAGGGCGGATAGGCGAGGGACTTCCTCTTTGCGAGTTCTTCAGCGTAGAAACCTGACGAGGGACGGCGCTTCAGCCATCGGTACACCTCACTCCCGGGCAGCCTCGTCTGGATGATGAGGAGGCCGTCGGACATGACATGTTCTGACATGTCCCTGATTTCCTGATAGAGAAACTCCGCAGACCTGAAGTCGGGCATGTGAAGGCCGATATCGGGGTTCACGAAGACCACAAGTCTGAAGGTATCTCCCTGTTTCAGCATCCCGGAAAGGGCCTTTGTCCCGACTACGATTGCTCCGGCCCCTGTGATGTCTCTGAGCCCCTTCAGCGCCCGGTCTTCACTCAGCGTGTCTTTGTCGAGTCTCAGCGGTTCGACCTGCAGATACCTCTTCAGGTCTGCCGCGATCCGCTGAGTGCCTGCCCCGACAGTCTCGAGCCGCGTGCTCCCGCACTCCATGCATCTGTCCCCTGCCGCTGACTCAAAATTGCAGTAATGACACCTGAAGGTCATTCCGCTCTTGTGGTAGGTCAGAGGGATGGAGCATTTCGGGCACGAAGGGATATCGCCGCAGTCGGCGCATTGTATCAGTGAATACCCTTTCCGGTTCACGAAGAAGAGGGCGCTCCTGCCCTCTCTGATGCATGCAGAGGCGGCCTGTACAGCCCTCCGGGAGAGATAAGGCGTTACGGTGGGAGAGCTCCCCATCGCGACCACCTCTACACGTGGCTTGCGCACGCCCTCATCGAAGGACAGCGCCACGTATTTGTCTTTCACCGTGTTGGAGAATGACTCAAGGGACGGCGCGACGGACGAGAGGAGAACGGTTGATTTTTCGAGATAGCCCCGCATCACGGCCACATCCCGCGCATGGTACCGAACGCCTTCAGGGTTCTTGTACGATTGGTTATGCTCCTGAAGAACCGCAATCAGGGACACCGGGGCGAGCGGTGCGAATACGGCCAAGCGGGTTCCGAGGACGATGTCGGCACGTCCTGACACTATTGCCTCGAGCGCCTGCTTTCTCCGGCCCCTTGCGAGTTGCCCGTGGAGGACGGCGAGCCTCTCGCCGAAGGAGGCCTTTACCACAGGCGCGATCCAATCGATGTGAGAGATCTCGGGAACCAGGATTATGACGTTCTTCGTCTCCTTTAAGAGCTGCACCACGCATGACAGTTCATGTAATGTCGTCGGCGCATGAAAGAGGAAGGTCCTGTATATCCCCTCACGGAGAGAGGCCCTAATCCGGGAAATGGCGGCCGGAGAACTGGACGGCAGGGGAAGGGAGGATCCCGTGAACGCTTCCTGCTCAATCGTGCGGGATTTTGCGGTCTTTGACTTTTCCAGATACTCGGTGAGGGCCATGTTCTTTAAGACCACGCCTTCCAGGGCAAAATAATAGGCCGACATCCACCTCAGCAGACCGGACATCGCAGCGCTGAACAGCGGTCTCTCGAGGACAATGTCATGTATTTCCTTGATCCGTCCTGCAGGGCGGATCGCGGTCTTTCCGATGACGATGCCGTGCTGCAGGCTCTTCTTAACTTCGGCCCTCACGAGCATCCCGGGATGGAGCGGGCCCCGGTCCGAGGGCCAACGGTACGTGAGAGGTCTCAGGTTAAGGGGAAAAAGCACGT
>DATJWU010000253.1:0-8942 GCA_035501055.1 Thermodesulfovibrionales bacterium | reverse complement strand
GGAGCGAGATAAAGCGGACGCTCGGGTCGATCTTCGCATGCCTGATCGCTGCGGTATCGAGAGCCGGGTAGGCGTCGTTTTCGCAGACAAGCGCAACGATCCTGAACTCTTCCTCCTCCGACTCAATGGACTTGATCATCGAACCGATGATGTCCACGCTGTAGTCCTTGAAGGAGACGATCCTTTCGGGACAGGCACCCATGCAGGTCCCGCAGCGCCTGCAGCGGTTTATCTTGTAATACGGTATGCCCTTCTCGTCTTCATCGATGGCGCCGAAGGGGCACTCTTCCGTGCAGCGCTTGCAGGCGGTGCAGCGGATGATCAGCGGGTCGGGGAAGGTAATGTCCCAGGCCCGGGGATGAACCGCAACGCCCCGCGCAACATGGTCGACGCACTGCATCGCTTTGAAGGCCGCGCCGGCCGCGTCTTCCTGGGCCTCAGCCATGTTCATCGGCTGCCTTACGCCGCCCGCGGCATAGATGCCCGTCCTCCGCGTCTCATACTGGAAACAGATGAAGTTCGAATCAGCAAAACCACAGGCCCCTTCGAGCGACGGTATCTCTGGACCCAGACGGTAGCCGAGGTTCAGGATGAACTCCGGCTTCGGTGTCGTTTCGAGATATTCCTTCTTTGCCTCGTCGCCCTTGGCAGCGGCCTGGGTAATCCCGTCGAGGTATTCCTGCGGTGCGCGCGTGGTCGGGACCATGCCCGTTGCAAGAACCACGAGGTCGGCCTCGACCTTCACCTTCTCGCCGAGGAGCGTATTGTCCGCCTCGACAAAGAGGCTGCCGTTGCCTGCGTCGGATATGCCGGTCACGTCAGCCTTTGTCAGCATCACACCGGCATCGTTCTGGGCCTCCTTGTAATAGGCCTCGAGCCTGCCGGGGGTCCTGATGTCGATATAGAAAATCATCGCGAGGGCATCGGGGTTCTGTGTCACATACTTCGCCTGCTTCAGCGAGGTGACGCAGCACATCGAAGAGCAGTAGGGCAGGTGTTCGGGGTTTCTCTGGCCTGCGCACTGGATGAAGGCAACCTTCTTCGCCGCTTTTCCATCGGAGGGACGGATGATCTTGCCGCCGTTTTTCTTTGCGATCTCTTCGAATTCGATGTTCGTCACCACATCCTTGAGCGCACCGTAGCCGAGGTAACCGAGCTTCGTGGCGTCATAGGGCGTCCAGCCGGTGGCCATCACGATCGCCCCGATTTTCACCGTTTCCGGGCCGTTGCTCGTGGCAATGGTCACATCATAAAGTCCGGGTTGGCCGTCGGTCTTCTCGATTTTCGAAGATTTATATACCTTGATGTGCGGGTGGCTTTCGACTTCCTTGATGGTCTTCTCTATGTCCGGATCGACGATGAGGGGCCTGTTGGACAGGTCGCCCGTCGGGACCTTCTTGTAAAGTTTGCCCGCAAAACCTCCGAGCTGGGCCTCCTTCTCGACCAGGACGATCTGCTGTCCCGCGTTGGCGGCCTCGAGGGCCGCGGCCATCCCCGTTACGCCGCCGCCGATGACGAGGATCGTGTTGGTGAGGTCGGCCAGGATGTTCGCCTCCGGAAGGTCCCCTTTCTGGGTCTTGATGATCCCCATGGTGAGGTAGTCGCTGGCAGCAGACTGAGTCTCGTCGGAGTTGGCCTCAAGGGTCCATGCGACGAATTCCCTGATGTTCACCCTCTCGGTGATCGTACCGCCGAAGGAGAACTCATCGGTCTTCACCCGTGGCGAGCAGGCGGCGATGATGATGGTATTTACGCCCTCATTGGCCATGTCGTCGCGGATTACCTTGACGCCTTCAGGGCTGCAGAGGATATCGTGGGTCTTGCAGAGAGGGATCTTCATGTCCTTTGTCGCGACATTCGAAAGCTTCTCGATGTTTACGGCCTCTCCGATGCCGCAACCCTTGCAGATGTATACGCCGTATTTCTTCTCCATCCCTATTTCCTCCTCAGACTCTGAATGCTCTTCATTACGACAGCGGTGGCGTCCTGCGCGGAGCGGGCGACATCGACAGGGCTCTTCAGTGTGCCGACCGCATAGATCCCCTTCTTGCCGGAGGTATCCACAAACCCTTCGGGCGTGTAGGACACCGCCTTGATCGACTGGGACTCCCGCGTGCTCGGGGCCATGCCGGTTGCGAGGACGACCATGTCAAAGGTCTCCTTCTTCTTGCCCCCGCCGAGGATGTCTTCGACCTCGACGATGACGTCACCGGTCGACGGGTCTTCCGTGGCGCCTGCGACCTTGCCCTTCATGAAGGTCACATTCTGGTCTTCCTTCACCTTCCAGTAGAACCGCTGCTCATAGAGTCCCGGCGTCCTGATGTCGATATAAAAGATCTTGACCTTTGCATCGGGGTATTGCTCTCTCACATAGGTCGCCTGCTTCAGGGACGCGAGACAGCATATGTAAGAGCAGTAGGACAGGTGGTTCTCGTCTCGTGATCCGGCGCACTGGACAAAGGCGATGTTCTTCACCTCTTTCCCGTCGGAGGGGCGGACGATCTTGCCTTTCGTCGGTCCGCTCAGGGAAGCCAGCCTCTCCATCATCATATTAGTGATTACGTTCCGGGCCTTGCCGAAGCCGAGGATATCCATCTTCGTCGCATCATAGGGGTTCCAGCCCGTTGCCATGACGACTGCCCCCACCTTGAGTTTCACCGTTTCGGCCTTCATGTTCAGATCAATCGCATCGTACTTGCAGGCAGCGGCACATACCTGACCGCAGTCCTTTGTACAGGCCTTGTCGTCGATGACGTACTTGAAAGGAAAGGCCTGCTCAAAGGGAAGGTACGCGGCCTTTGTCTTGTCCATCCCGAAATTGAATTCGTTTGACCGAGAGGACGGACAGGCCTGGGCGCAAGCGTCGCAGCCCACACATTTGTCATTGACGTAGCGCGGTCTGGTCTTGATCGTGACCTCGAAATTGCCTTCCTCGCCCTTGACCTCTTCAACCTCGGCAAGGGTGTAGTACTTGACCTGTGCGCTGTTCTTTATCCTTTTAAACTGTATCTCAAGGCCGCAGTTCGGGGGACAGAGCTTCCAGAAATATTTGTTGAGCTGCGCGACCCTGCCGCCGAGATAGGGATTCTTTTCGACGATCACCACATCGCAGCCGGCCTCTGCAGCCTCTACCGCTGCCGTAAGCCCGCTGAAACCTCCTCCAACAACGAGAACCGTGTTATTCTCTGCCATCTTTATCCTCCTTAAGGCAGTAAGTCACTGACAAAATGCAAAGTGAAAAATGCAAAGCACATCATTCGGCAGGAGAGAGAACCACCACAGAGAAACATCTTCTTATTTTGCATCTTGCATTTTGCATTCTGCGTTCATTCAATGGCAGGGGAGGGCGTCACGCCCTCCCCTGGTGAGATCAATTACGAGAACATCTGGACGTAGGGAACCTTCTTCATTTCCCATGCATTCGTCTTCGCGTCGTATTTCGAATTGGTGAAGCACTTCCAGTTCGTATCGTCGATCTTGTTGTGATCGCCCCTGTAGTAGTAACCCGGGTACCGGGATTCCTCCCTGAACAGGATATGTCTCGCATGCGCCTCTACCGACAGGATTCTGTGGTAGTTCTCGAAGCAGCGCAGGAGCTCATGGAGGTCTTTTGCCGCCATCTTGGATGCATCCTCTTTGAGCATTTCGAGCTTCTTCAGTCCTGCCTCAAGCATGGTCTTTGAGGTCATGTACCAGGTCGCGACGCCGCCGAAGTACTCGTCGGCAATCTTCTGGAGCCTTAACTGAAGCGCCTTGGGCCCGATATAATTGGGATTGATCATCGGGTCGGTCGAATAGGTCTTGTATTTCTCATACATCTCGAAGGGCAGATAGAGTTCGGCCGCGATCTCATCAAGAGACATCGACGGGTTCGCCTTGTAGTCCGCATGGTCGAGGATGTAGGCGAGCGCAGACTTGGCTGCGATCCTTCCTTCTGCATGGGAGCCGGAGGAGAACTTGTGGCCCGAGGCGCCGACCACGTCGCCGGCCATGAAGAGACCGGGAACGGTCGACATCCTGTTGTATCCCCAGCTGTAGTGTTCCGGTGTGCCCGGTATATCGCCGGGGCCGCTTACCCAGAAGCCTGCGCAGCCCGCATGGGAGCCCAGGAGATAGGGCTCGGTCGGCATGATCTCGGAAGGGACCTTGTCGGGCTCGGTGTTCGTCGCTGCCCAAATGGAGGCCTGTCCGATAGCCATATCGAGGAAGTCTTCCCACGCCTCGGCTTCGAGGTGTTTCATCTTCTTCGCGCCCTCTTTATCCCCGAGCTTCTCCTTGAAGGCCTTGCCCAGTTCCGCCATGGCGGTGTGGGTCTGCATCATGATCGGGCCCTTGCCGTCCTTCATCGCCCTCATCATGAGGTGATTTCTGATGGCGGTGCCGAGACCCTTTGCGTAGTCTCCGTACCTGGCGACTGCGTCATCGAAGTATTCCTTGTCCGCGCAGTAATCGTCGCCGAAGCTGTCCGTCGCCTTCGCCTTGAAGAAGAGGAACCACGCGCCGACAGGACCGTAGCCGTCCTTGAAGCGGGCAGGCACGAACCTGTTTTCCATGAGGGTCAGCTCAGCGCCGGCCTGCATGCCGAAGGCATAACCAGAACCCGCACTGAAGACCGGGTACCAGGTCCTTCCCATACCTTCACCGACCGACCGCGGCCTGAAGCAGTTGACCGCTCCGGCGGTTGCGCAGATCATCGCCTTTGCCTTGAAGGAATAGATCTTGTTCTCTCTCGTGCTGAAGCCGATGGCGGCGGCTACGTTCTTGCCGTTGGTGTCCATGACCGCCTTCACGATGAAGACGCGCTCGAAATGGTTCTGGGCCATGCCGGTCTTTTCGCGGTTGGTCTGGAGGGCCTTCTTCGCGGCCTCGGCAACGATGACCTTGTAGGACTCACCGTTGATCATGATCTGCCACTTGCCGGACCTGACCGGCGTTCCGCCGTCCTTCAGGGACGCCTTGCCTGCCTCTTTGGCCTGGAAGCCGTCGAGGGAGAAGCCGTCGTCGCCCTTCTTCCAGATAGGGAGTCCCCATTCTTCGAAGAGCTGGACGGAATTGTCAACGTGCCTGCCGAGGTCGAACACCAGGTCTTCCCTGATGATGCCCATGAGGTCGTTTCTTACATACTTCACGTAATCGGCAACCTTGTTCTCACCGACATACGTATTGATGGCGGAAAGACCCATGGCGACCGCGCCGCTTCTGTCCGTTGCGGCTTTATCGACGAGGACGACCTTCAGTCCCTTTTCATTGGCCCAACGGCACGCCTCAAACGCTGCGCCGCACCCGGCCATACCGCCGCCCATGATGAGGAGGTCGGTTTCGACTTCGGTCACCTCGGGCTTCTGACAATATGAAAATGTGCAAGTTTCTCTTTCCATGTCTATGCGCCTCCTATTCTGCTCTCGCCGGGCCGTTGAAGAAGCCGGGCTTTTTCAGATTCGCGAAATCCGGTGCAGGCGTACCTGCATAGGGATCAACCGAGCCCTCTGCCGTTGTCCGGATGGGGAACTTGAACCTCTTGAGGATGCCGTTCCTGAACTTGATGGTCCACATGATGGAGTCCGTGCCTCTCAACGGGATCGTGCTCGATCCGAGGGGAACGAAGTCCGAATAACCCCTGACCTCGATCGCCTGCTGAGGGCAGATCTTCACGCAATTGAAGCACTCCCAGCACTGTTCAGGCTCCTGATTGTAAGCCTTCATCTTCTCTCTGTTGAGGGCCATCAGGTCATGAGGACAGATATACTGGCATGCTGTCTTATCCTGAGCCTTGCACCCATCGCACTTCTCGGTAATCACAAAACTTGGCATGGTTCTCAACCTCCTTCGGAAAATATAGTGTTAATAGTGAGCTTTTTAACCCAAAGCCTCAGGGTATCGCGAACGCTTCACCCCCTCTCCTCATTTTGTAGCTATCAGCCGCAAGCATATCAGCTCCTCTTTATATGCCGTAAACCGTTCGCTGACCGCTGAAAGCTGAGTGCTGCATCTATGCGCCTTTTTCAAGACTCTGATAATATTTGATCAGAATTTCAGCCACTTCAGGACGTGAGAATTCTTTGGGGGGTGCAATGCCCTTGCCTAACATCTCACGAACTTTTGTACCGGAAAGCAGCACGAAGTCTTCTTTTGTATGATCAGGTGCCTCGCACATCATCACGACCTTGTTCAGTTTCTTCGAGTATGCGGTATGATCTGCCTTGAAGATTTCGATCTTCAGTGCGCCGGCAGGAACCTCTTTATCGAAAATTGTCTGCGCATCGAATGCACCGTAGTGGTCACCGACACCCGCATGGTCACGACCGACGATGAAGTGAGTGGCGCCCATGTTCTGACGGAATATCGCGTGCAGTACCCCTTCGCGCGGGCCGGCGTAAAGCATATCGAAACCGTAGCCGGTCACCATTGCACTGTTCTTGGGGAAGTACAGTTCGACCATTTTACGGATCGCCGCATCACGGACAGGTGCCGGGATGTCCCCTTTTTTCAATTTGCCGAGCAGCATGTGAATCACCAGACCATCACACCCCAGGCGCTGCATCGCCATGTGGCAGAGCTCTTCGTGAGCCAGGTGCATCGGGTTACGGGTCTGGAAGGCAACGACCTTTTTCCAGCCGCGCTCGGTGATTTCGTTACGAATTTCGACTGCGGTACGGAACGTGTCCGGGAATTCGTCCTGGAAGTAGGAGAAGTTCAATACCTTAATCGGACCTGACAGACAGACCTTACCCTGGGCGTTGAATGCCTCAACACCAGGATGCGCTTCTTTCGGACTGGGACGGAAAACTTTTTCGGACATCAGCGCCATCTCTGCCTCGCTGAATTCCTCAACCGCAGCAACATCCATAACCGCGAGGATTGGATGGCCCTCGACGTTCGGATCCTTCAGCGCGATGCGACTGCCGGCCTTGATTGAGCCTGCCTCTTTCACGAGGTTTAGAATCGGCACAGGCCAGAACAGACCGGAGGTGGTCTTCATATCCTTCGCAACAGACAGGGCATCGGCTTTATTCATGTAGCCTTTTAATGGATTGAAGTAACCGCCACCCAGCATCACCGCATTCGCGGCAGCAGCCGAGCTCACCACGATAGAAAGCAGCCCTTCAGCTTCCTTCTGCAGGGCTTCGTTTTGAGCTGTGTCATACACAAAGAGTGGATTCAGTTCGTCTGAACCATGGGGTTTAATCAAAGACATAGTGCTTCCTCCTGTTAAGATTTTATAGGGTAAGAACCCTCAGTCCCAAAAAACGTATTGCCTGATGCGCCCTTCCCGGCTTCATGATGCGTCGCTGAGAATCTTTTTCGGAGACCATCCACCTGAAGTTCTTCAAAAGAGCACTATAAGTTAATCAATGTGGCCGCGTAAAGCAATTTTAAAATTATAATTCAGGGATTAGTTTTCCTTATGAAATGTGCATGAGGCGCGGCGAAGGGACATTTGACACAGGGGCGTACGGCGTCTACGCCCCTGCATTTTGATCGTAAGAAAGGCAGGCCCGGCCTATTTCAGGCCCAAAGAAGTGCAGACCGTCCTGAAGATGTCGTCAATGCTTCCCGTGCCGTTGACCGCGCTCAGAATCCCCTTCTTGCCGTAGTAGTCGATGAGGGGAGCGGTCTGGGCGTTGTATACCTCAAGCCTCTTCTTTATCGTCTCTTCCTTGTCGTCGTCTCTCTGGAACAGCGCGCCGCCGCACTTGTCGCAGGCGCCTTCCTTCGCGGGGGCATTGAAGTAGACGTTATACATCTGGCCGCAGGCCTTGCAGGTCCTTCTGCCGGTGAGCCTTTTCATCAGGTCTTCGAAGGGGACGTCCACGCTCAGGGCAGCAGTGAGAGGCATCCCCAAACCGCCGAGCATCTTGTCGAGGGCCTCGGCCTGCGCCGTATTCCGGGGAAAACCATCGAGGATATATCCCTTTTTGCAGTCGTCCTGCTTGAGCCTCTCCTCGACCATGCCGAGCACAACCCTGTCAGGAACGAGTTCGCCCTTGTCCATAAAGGACTTCGCCTCTTTCCCGAGTTGCGAGCCCGCGGCAACCGCTGCACGCAGAAGGTCTCCCGTCGAGATCTGCGGGATCCCGTATTTTTCGATCAGCTTTTTTGCCTGGGTCCCTTTTCCGGCCCCCGGCGCACCAAGTAATACCAGTCTCATGGCTCCTCCTTATTGCGATGCTGGATTTATATTTGCCTCAAGAAGGCTGTACCCTCTCAGCCGTATTTCGTTTTTTTTGCGTCCGACTCACCGTGCAGTCTTGCGAGAAAACGACTTTTACTTTATGCGAAAAGGAGGTTTTTTTCAAGAAAAAAGGCGCCTGCGACCATAAATTCTTCTTATTGATTCATAACTTTTACTCTTTCGTGTCTTAAGAATTATCGCGAGCCCCGGGAGCGTTCAGTCAGCGGCGGCCGTCAGCAGATACTCCCTCAGCTTCTCGAGCGCCCTCCCGCGATGGCTCATCGAATCCTTCTCGCCCGCGCTCATCTCGGCAAAGGTTCTCGAATGCCCTTCAGGGTAGAACACCGGGTCGTAGCCGAAGCCGTTCGCGCCTTTTCGCTCCCACCCGATCCTTCCCTCGACGGCGCCGACAAAGGTCTCAACCCTGCCGTCTGGAAAGGCCAGTGCGATGCAGCAGACAAAGCGTGCGCCCCTCTCTTCGTCCCCTGCGCCGGACAATTCGGAAAGAAGCTTGTCGACGTTCCTCCGGTCATCTGCGTCTTCACCTGCGTACCGGGCGGACAGGACGCCCGGCGCATTATTGAGGGCGTCGACCTCGAGGCCTGAATCGTCGGAGAGCGCCGGTTTCTGCGTGTATCCGGAGACCGTCTTCGCCTTCTTGACCGCGTTGCCCTCAAAGGAATCCGCATCCTCAACGACCTCCGGACAGGCAGGGAAATCATCCGGGGTATAAAGACGCACCGGCAGACCCTTCAATATCCGGGTTATC
>DATJWU010000252.1:0-9111 GCA_035501055.1 Thermodesulfovibrionales bacterium | reverse complement strand
TTATAACTATAATTTGAGGCATGTCCGGTCGTTCATGTCATGCCTGTCAGGAATGCCCGAAAGACAAAGAAAGGCGCTGCGGCTTTCACCGCAGCGCCTTTCTTGTTCAACAGATCGCTCTGTGTTTACTTCTAGTAAATTCCGATATGGGGTTTCGCTGCCTTTTCGATCTCGCGGCGAGCGGCCATGTCCATAAGAACCTTCTCGCTCGTGAACTTGCCCCGCTCGTACTTCCTCAACTTCAGCGTGGCCCTCGCCTTGTCGATATAGTCGAGTGCCAAGTCGAGTATCTTCTGCTGATCGGGCTCGAAGTGCAACGCACCCTTAAACCTTTCAAACCAGACTTCGGTCATGATCCTCGTCACTTCCTTGCTGGCCTCAACAGGGGACTCTCCTCCGAAGATAACCGGCACACCAGAAGCCGCAAAGTAGCAGCCGATGGCAATGGCTTTCTCAGACATCCACTCAGGCGCAATACCGACTGCAGGCATGCCGCCGATTTCGTCTGAAAGGCCGCCCTCGGCAGCCATGGCGCTGGCAATAGTGAGTATCCTGGAATTATCCACGCAGGCGCCGAGATGCAGAATAGGTGGAATACCGATGGCCTCACAGACTTCCCGGAGACCGGGGCCTGCCTGTTCTAGCGCCATTTCGGGGGTGAGATAGCCCAGCGTCCCGCAGGCGGCAGATCCGCAGCCCGTCGACACTATCAGCACATCCCTTTTGATAAGTTCCGTAGCAAGAAACTGGTGCAGTCCGGTAGACGGAACACGCGGATTGTCACACCCGGCGAGACCGACAACACCACGGACCCTGCCCGCCATGATTGCGTCGTTAAGAGGCCTGAACGAGCCTCTCCACTTGCCGCCCTGCATGTACTCTATGTACTCGTGGGAGAAACCCGCAATGGCCGGATACGTCTCGGTCACGCGGCTGCCCGTTGCCTTACGGTTCGGGAAATTATCGATTGCAATCCTGAGAACTTCCTTGGCGACCTCCTTGCCGCGATGCTCATCGAATTCAACATGCATGGCGCCGACCATCTTTGCCTTAGGGTTTGTAGTAATGACCTTTGTGTGAAACTTTTTCGAAAGCTCCGCAATGGCCGGCATGATGCACTGAACGTCAACGGATATGGCATCCACAAGTCCGGACATTATGCCGAGTTCCTGGTTTGTAAATCCCCCGGCAGACGCGATGCCATGCCTCATAAGGACCTCGTTAGCAGTACAGCACATGCCGCCCAGATTAATACCCTTGGCACCTTTGGACTTCGCATAGGCAACGATCTCGGGGTCTGTAGACATCTCCACAATCAGTTCTGCGAGAAGCGGCTCATGGCCGTGTACAATGAAGTTCACCTCGTCTTCCTTAAAGATGCCGAGGCTCATCCTGCCCTTCTGAGGGTTCGGGGTTCCGAACAGGATATCGGTAATGTCAGTCGATATCATGCAACCACCCCAGCCGTCGGCAAGAGATGTGCGAAGGCCCTGCAGGAGCAGATGATCTGGATCATGGTCAACACCGATGTTCGTCCTGTGCATTGACTCGACTACTTCACGGTCGATACTGCGGGGCGCTATGCCCCACTTTTTCCAACGCTCCTGTGTCTTCTTCGGTGCCCTGCTGAGGTAGTTCAATTCGCCACCGTGCTGCCTCCCGAAGTCCTGGAGAAACTTTGTCGCAACATCAAAAGCAACATCGGTTACCGGCCTTCCCTCGAATTCAATGTTGAGATATCCCGCGACCCGGTAGAGCTTCTTCACGTCGGTGATCTTAAAGTCCTTGGCCTCTCCCTTTGCAGTGGCAAGAAGTGCTTCAGCCATACCCCTGGCATGGTCGGAGTGGGCCGAAGTCCCTGCGGCGATCATCCTCACAAGATTTCTCGCGGCAATGGTCGACAGTGTCGCGCCGCAAACGCCACGCATCTCTTCTTCGGCATTCTTGCCGACAAGCCTGCACGGCCCCATATGGCAAACCTTGCAGCAGGCCCCTACAGAGCCGATAGGGCAGGGCTTCATCTTCTGAGCCCTTTCAAAACAGGTTTCTATCTCATGCTGAACACCCCATTCATGCACCTTTTCAGATTGCGGATTGGCGCTGTGCAGCTTTGTGCCTTTTGCTTCTTCTTTAGCCATCTTAACCTCCGTCATTTCAATTCCGGGTTACGGCTTCACGCACGCAATCCGAAATCCATAATGTTTATATGATCGACGCCATCTCCAGCGCCGGATGCCCAGCGTTCGTGAGGTACTCGACGAGTTTCTCCGAATCCTCGCAGATCGATTCATCAGCGATCTTGTCGAGGAGGCCCGGAAGGCCCGCCGCCTCAGCCGTCTTTGCGAAATCCTCCGCGATCCTTTCCTTGAGCGACTTCGGCATCCAGACGATCCTGCCGAGCCCGCCGTCGCCGAAGAGGAACTTCTTGCTCGAGATGAAGTTTACGCCGATACCCATGAATCCCGGCGTCTGCGCGCCACCGCCGACGGTGCCAGCGAGGGTCGAAAACTTCATGCCGATCGGGGTCATTCCCGTGTAGCCCCTGTGGACGATCATCACGCCGTTTGCCTCGGGGATGATCGCGACGATGCATTCGAAGCACCCGCAGGACGTCATCGGGTTTTCCATGATCGTATAGAGGTTCAGGGTATCGACCGCGCCGCCGGTGGCCTTCTTGAGATAGTCGTCCGCGCCGGTATAACGGCCGTACTTGGAATCGACACATTCACCCTTCGCGATCGGCTGGTTGCCGCCTGTCGGGTCTATTTCATAGGCTGCCTTGCCGTCAAGCCAGTTGTAGGCCCCGCAGAGCCCGAGCCTCTCCGGGGTTATCACACAGACATGGCTCGGTGCAAAGGACTGACAGAGCAGACAGGAATAGAAGGTATCGACCGCTTCGTCGGTGAGGTTTCCGAGCCTCGTGTCGCGCTCCCTGTAGGCATGCCTCGCCTCGCCGAGTTTCTCCTTGACGTCCTTCTCGTCGATATACAGAGTGACCTGCACCTTGTCGACGATGGATTTAAAGCGGTGATGGGTCATTGTGGCATTGAGAATGCCGAGATGCTCAAGGGTAAAGCCGTCATTTTTCGCGGCGTTGCTGATTCTCACCCAGTTGATGTCGCGCTGACCCATGTGCCAGACGCCCTGGGCCTCGTTGATATTGGAGTGGATCTTTCTTTCTATGACCGATTCAAAATCTTTCTGCATTTTTCTGCCGGCGCACTCGATGAGTATGCCGAGGGGGAGCTGGCCGCCCTTTGCGAAGCGCTCCTGCCAGTTATCGCCGACAATGATGATCTTGTTGTCTTCGATATCTTCCATCTCCGCCATTCTCACCCACTCAAAGGCAGCAGTCCTCTGGCCGCCGAACTCGATGAAGGTGTCTTCCTTCCTGATCCTCTCCCCTTCGAAGGCGGGGCCGTAGGCGACGGGAATAGGAGGCTTCTCGACGGTGATCTTCAGTCCTCTCATCTCGATCGCCTTCTGGACAATTTTCGAGTGGTCGAGTTCCTTGTCGACTTCTTCATAGGTACAGACACCGGTAGGGTGGACGACGGGGATGTCCGTATCGCCGACTGCGGGGAATCCCATGTTGATGGCGCCTGCGCCGGTCGTCCATATTATGTCGTTAAGGGGGCCGAGGACAATCGCAAAGGCAAAAACCCTGTCTTTCTGATACATAAGGTGCGCCTTAAAGTCACCGGGCTTCTTGCCGCCGAAGATGAGGGAGGCCCTTATCGCCCAGTCGAGTGCATAGAGGGTGTGCTCCGTATCCGGCCCGAGGGGCACGATTCTTGTGTCCCACCCGAGTTCAACACCTTTTCTCAGGAGCTGTTTTGTCACGCTGTTTCCGTTGACGTTTCCGGAAAGGAACGTGAGGATGTTCTTCCCCTGAAGCTCCCTAATGATGTTGACCGCGATATCGTCGGTCGGGGCTGCGCCGATGATGGCAGCAAAGCCCGGCATCGTGCCGTCGACAAGCTGGATGCCGAGATTTCTCTGGATCGTGTCGGAGATAAATCCGTTGTACACATAGCCGGTCTCGGCGTCCTTGCACGGCTCAAGCCCGTAGATGTACCTGATGGCGAGAATAATCTCTTCCGCAAAAAGCGTCGCCATTCCTGAATCGAGGGCTTCACCGAGATAGGGCTTCCATACATGGTCTTCCGGTTCGTCGTGCTGGAGTTCTTTCGCGAACCCGAGGGCAACCTTCATGTCTGCGAGGGTCTTCACCGCGAAACCGGTCATGGCGAGGATCATGGGAAGGTGGAATGCGGTGTCAGGGAACTCAAAGACAAAATCTTTTCCCTTTTCAGCGATCACTTTGTCGAGCATCTCTTCTGCTTGCGCCACGAGCTTGTTCGCGCCTCTTATGGCGGCGGTGGCAATAATCTTGGACATACTGACCTCCTGCGTTTACTTTGTTTATTTTATACTATATTTAGTATCGAAAAGCAATCTCTTTCTTTCCGCCCTTCTCAAGGACGAGAAGAGATTTCCCTATCCCCTTGATTTCAGAAACGCCGGTAAGGCGTTCGCCTCTCTCGGACCGACGGTCACCTTCCAGCCCGGAAGCTTTTCCTCGACCGAACCGCTCAGGATCGCCACATACCCAGGAAGTATCAACTCCTTGTGGTTGATCTCTTTCTCGATGCCGCTGTCCTGGATGAACTGCGCGATCTTCGATGCCGTGAATTTTCCTGCTGCCCACCCTGTCAGGACCGACAGGCCTTCACAGTCCATAACCGCCAACCTGCTCGCGACCTTGCTGTTCTCGACTTCACCGGAGACGATGAAATAGGTGAGCGAGAAATTGGTCGTGATCAGCAGAGGCGAGTCCGCGGAAGGCTCTCCGATATTGTAGATTTTCTGTTCTACCTGCATCGGCACCTGGGGATCGGTATAGATGTTCTGCCTCAGGGCGAAAAGAGCGAGGTTCTTCCACTTCTCAACGCTCTTCATGACCACGATCGAAGAGTATTTCGCCACGCCCGTTGCGGTCACGAGAAGTTCTACCATGCTGTCGTCCCTCTGTGCGAAGGTAATCACCGGGTAGCCGAGGGCCTTGAAATTCTTCTTGATTGCGGCCCGCCTGATGAGGGTGTTGTCTCTGAGTATTTCCTTCGCGCTCCGCGCGCCGGAATCGATCACCATGTCTTCGACGCCGAGTCCCTTGATCTTTTCGGTCAGGGACGCGAGCGCCTCAAGGCCGTTCGCCTTCACTCCGAGTGAAGCCTTGTGCGCTTTTGCGAGCCCCGCCATCGCCTCGGCATTGGACTCGTCGGCGCCATAGAGAAGCGGCTTCTTGTCCCCCACTGCCTTCAGCGCCGCCTCGGCCGCAGCGGTGTTCGTCGTCGCGAGGATAAGGGGCACCGCCGGAGCCTTCGCCGCCACGGCCTTTACCACGCCCTCGAATTTTGCCGCATCGTTCGAGTCATTGCTGATATAGATGGAATCGATCCTCAGTTTTTGCCCGACCCTGTCCATTTCCGAGGTCAATACCCCGTCAACCACTGCGCTGATCTCACTGTCAGACGCCGAATCCTTGATCTCGACCGCAAAAATGCAGGGGTTGACGAACTTCTTCTCGTGCCTGAAAAGGACTGTCTCCTCTCCCATCTTGGCGGCCTTGTCACCGGTGCCGAGCGTGATCGGCCTTACCGGAGGCGCGGAGGCTTCGCCGAGGAGTTTCTTCGCCTCCTCGGAAACGTCAGGACAGGCGTCGAGGGATGCCTGCCTCTGTGCGAGTTTCATCGCAAAGGCGAGACACGTAGGATGCCCGCACTTCTTGCAGTTCGTCTTCGGAAGCAATTTGAATATTTCAACGCCAGTTAAAGCCATAGCTGTCCTCCCTTACATTAACTCGTCAATGAATTTTTCGATCGCCTTCGCCGCCGCGGGATGTCTCATGATCAGGAGTTCCGCGCCCGAAAGAAGCAATGCGCCGGAGGTCGTTGTCTCCCATGCAATTCCCCTTTGTTCGAGGGCCCCCCAGAGGGGAAGATCCGCCTCGGAAGCCTGCGTCTCCTTCACCTTCCATACATACATGCCCACATCGCCGAGCAACGGCGGCTGCATGGTGGCGTCATTCTGGGTGAGCGCCGCAAGCCTTATCCTTTCCATAACCGAATAGGTATATTCAATACCATACCCGAGGGCCGAACACATGGGGTCCGTGATGAGCCTTTCTTTGTCGAAGCCCATCTGAGTGATCAGGATGTTGAGCTGCTTCGAGAGATTGATGTCAAGTTCCGACATGGCGATCAGCTTGTGGTTGTGTGCCATCGCAGCGGCAGCGATTGTCTTGTAATTCGCCTCCTGCGCCTTTCCTATGACACAGTTCCTGCCCTTTGCCGCCTCGGCGACCGCCACGAGCACGAGAGAATCTTTGTCGGCGTTGTTGCTTCCAAGAATAATCAGGGGAATGTTGATTGCGGCGAGGACATCCTTTACTATTTTCGCCGCGTCCTCGGGGGAGCGATTTTCCCTGTCGGGATGTGTCCCGAGAAGTCTCAGGGCTATCGCCTTTGCGTTCAGTTCGTTCTGGCAGTATTTCGCCCAGGTCACAGCGTCGCCTGAAACAGCGGCATAGACCTTTTTCACGGTCTCCGGCCAGTCATCGGGCGGAATGTCCTGGATCTCGAAGGCTATTACCGGTCTGTTCGGTACCGTGCCTTCAAAAGAATGGAAGGTGAGGACATTCTCCCCGCCGAAAGCGGCGGTCTTGTCCGTACCTACGGCAATCTCGAAAACCTTACCGGGATACGTTTCTGTTGGTGCTGTAAAAGCCATACTCTACCTCCTAATTTTAAGGTAGAGGCTTAAGGGAAAGGTAACGTGGCAAGAAACCGACTTTTACCTCAACCTCTGCCTCGACCCGGTTATTTACATTTCCAGATAGGAATGGGCGTACAGGGTCCTTCCCATGATCACGTCAAGTGTCTTTTTGATCTCCTCAGACTTCTTTGCATCAGCGATCTGCTTCCCTGCAAGGAAATCGTCCACCAGATGCTTTTCCTGCATGGCCTCTGCCATCTCATGGGCGTCGGCAATGGCGGCGGTCAGCCCGGCGTCAGCGAGGAGCATGAAATAGTACTTGTTGAGGATCGGCCGGAGCGTCTTGGGACAGCCATTGGAGATGTTGCTCAGACCGACGACGGTCTTCATGGGTGGATCGTTCATCTCCTGGAACATGGCGATCGCCTTGATGACGTGGCGCGCATGATCCTGAGACGTCGCAATCTGCAGCACAAGGGGGTCAAGGTAGAGATCCTCGAGGGGCACGCCATACTCCATCGCGCGTCCCATGATTTCTGCTGCGATCCCGGCCCTCTCTTCTGCGTCAGCGGGGAGTCCGCCTTTTCCTACCGTAAGACCGATGACCTGTGCGTTGTACTTGGCGCCAAGTTCGAGTATCGGGAACCGTTCGGGGTCATTCGAGGTGGAGTTGATGAGCGGTCTCCCCCATTGATTATTGTGCACCTTGAGTCCGGCCTCAATGGCTTTGAAATTCGTGGTGTCAAGACAGATCGGAAGGGGCACCACTTCCTGAATGGAGGTGACCATCCACTGCATGAGGTCTTCCCCTCCGTCTTCCGCGGGACCTATGTTCGCGTCAATAACACCTGACCCTTCTTTCCACTGCCGCGTCGCAATCTCCTGAATGGGCCCCTTGTCCTTCTTCATCATCGCCTCTCTGACCCTCTTGGCTATGATGCTTAGCTTCTCGCCGATAATCAGCATCCCCGTTCTCCTTTCATATCAGAATGGTAGAAAATCTATAAGCATTATTAATTTTGAAATAAATAATGTTAATTGAAACCTTTGAAAAAGTAAAGGGGATTTTTTCCATATTCAAAGGTTGAGAACGAATGCCAAGATATTACCACAAAGAGGCAAGTTAAAGCTACGATTACCGGACTGAATGAAAAGCGTGATTTGCGACCCCTAAGTCCCCCTGTCCGAAATTCGACTTTCGGAAGGCTGGAGCAAATCAGCGGGGCTGACGATACCCTGGAATGCGGCCCGCCACTTGTCTGCAACGATACGGGAGAGACAGGCTCTAAGGACTATGGTATCTGGAGGGAGTCGAGTATAGTGAAGACCGCTGCCACCGATTTCGCATCCTCAGGCAGCTCCAGCACCGGCTTTCCCTCAAGGTCATACCTGAAGACCATTTCATCCTGGGGCACGAGACCGGCCACGGCGACCCCGTAATCCTCTGCCCTCTTTTTCAGTTCCTCTCCCTCATACCCGACCACGCGGTTTATGAAGAGGACCCTCCGGTCGACGTCGAGCTGCAGTTCATCAACGAGGTCATGGATGCGCTTTGCGGTGAGAACGCCTTTCACCGTCGGGTCACTGACGATGATGAGGAGGTCTACCTTGTGCGTCGTCCTCCTGCTGAGATGCTCCATGCCGGCCTCGTTGTCGATAATAACGTAGGGGTATGTCTCAGAGAGCTTATCGGTATACTTCCTTATGATGTTGTTTGCGGCGCAGTAACAGCCGGGACCTTCAGGCCTCCCCATGACCATGAGATCAAACCCCTTTGCCTCGATCACCGACTGCTGGACCTGGTAATCGAAGAGCTGCTCCATGCTCATCCCCCCGGGGCGTTCACCGCCGCTCCTCACCGCGGCGAGGGATTCTTCCCTCAGCGTGCCGATCGTCGCATGGACAGAGATACCAAGCGCTTCGTTGAGGCAGGAATTACTGTCGGCGTCCACCGCAAGGACAGGGCCCTTTCGGTTCCTGACGAGATACTTTACCACGAGTGCGGCCGTACTCGTCTTTCCTGTGCCGCCTTTGCCTGCAAATGCGATTACGTATGCCATGAAATATTATACACAAAAAAAGAGGAGAAGATTATTTTGCCACCGAGTTCACAGAGAAAAGCCTTTTCACTTCTTTTCCAAACCTCTGTGCTCTCTGTGTGCTCCGTGGCGAAACCGCTTCAAGCTGAGAAGCTCTTTGCTGACTGCTTTTTTGCTTACGCCTGTTCTTGCGCCTATTGCCCATCGCCGCTCGAAAAAAAGAGGGACAGGAGAATATTCATCCGTCCTGTCCCTCGCGAGATATGAAAACTAGCAGCCTTCGATCGCCTTTTTC
>DATJWU010000251.1:0-6195 GCA_035501055.1 Thermodesulfovibrionales bacterium | reverse complement strand
GTCATAAATACTCTTCTGCAGGCGGCAAATCAGGCGCCCTCCGCCCACAACCAGCAGTCGTGGCGGTTTATCGTGCTCACGGGGGGGAAGAAGCAGGAGCTGGCAAACCTTGTGACCGCCAAATCGGCAGATTTTCCCCGTCCCGCATCTGCGCTCCTTCGCATGGCGGCAAGGAGCATCGTGGGCGCACCGGTGGTCATTGGCGTCGTCAATAGCGGCGATCTGATCAGCCACGGCACTGAACTCTTCAAGGTTGAACAGGAGATGGCCAACGATTTTTTCCGAACCATGGAGATACAGAGTTCTGCCGCCGCGGTGGAGAACCTGCTGTTGGCCGCGACTTCTCTTGGGCTCGGCGCCGTCTGGCTCGGAATCCTCTTTCTCATCAAGGACGACGTGCGGCGGTTCCTCGGCGAGCCGGAGGGAGAATTCATGGCGGTGATTCCTGTCGGCTATGCGGCTACCGCAGGCAGTGGTCCCCAGAAACAGCCTGTCGACATGAAGGTGAAGTATTTAGAATAGATCACCGAAAGGTTGCGATGGTGACGCCGCCGCCTCCCTCTGCCTGTTCGCCTTTTCTGAAGCTTTTCACGAGGGGATGACCGGTGAGATGCTCTTTCACCGCTCTCGAAAGAGCCCCTGTCCCGAAGCCGTGAATTATGGTGACCTCCTGCAGGCCCGCAAGGGACGCGTGATTCAGAAAAGGTTCAAGACGCGAGAGCGCCTCATCCACGCGGAGGCCGATAAGAGAGATCCTCGACTGGACGACCTCGTCTGCACTCTGCAAAGAGGGCAGAGGAGTCTTTCCGCTTATTTTCCCTTTTGTGAGCGCAACGTCCGAGACGGGCACCTCGATTTCTATACTGCCGCTCCCCACACGGAGCGTAGCATGTTTGCGATCGACCTCGATCACTGAAGCATCATACCCGAGAGACCCGACGAAGACGATGTCGCCTGTTTTCAGTTCCTCAAGTGACGCACTCTCTCCAGGCGCCCCTTTATATTCCTTCAGCTTCTCCAGTGTCTTTTTATGTTCGAGTTCGGCACGTTTTAAGACCTCCCGTCTCTTCTCCTTCTCCGTCTTCTTCATCTCTTCGAGGAGAGCGTTCATCTCTCTCTTTGTTGCTGCGATGACGGCCGATGCCTCGGCATGAGCTGCCGCGAGGGCATCCTTCCCCGATCTTTCGGCCTCAGAGAGTCTCTCTGCCAGAGTCCTGCGTCTTCCTTCGAGTTCGAGTTTCTCACGGGCGATCTCGCCGAGAGCGCGTTCATACTCAGCCCTTTTGGCATTGAGGTCTGCGATAAGATTGTCGAAATCGACCTTGATGCCGCCGAGCATCGCTTTCGCCGAATCGATGATGCTTTCGGGCAGACCATATTTCCGTGCGATCTCAATCGCATGGGATTGACCGGGTTCTCCAATCCTCAGGCGATACAGCGGCGTGAGCGACGTTTGGTCGAAGTCCATGGACGCATTGACCATGCCTTCCGTGCGGTGCACGAAGCCCTTGATGTCAGTGAGGTGGGTAGTCGAGAAGAGCAAGGCTCCGCGCTTCCCTATTTCTTTTAGGACCGCGCAGGCAAGGGCCGCTCCCTCGTCGGGGTCAGTGCCGGTCCCGAGTTCGTCGATAAGGATAAGCGATTTCGTGTCCGCCCTTTTCAGGATCTCCGAAATATTCGCCATGTGCGCGGAAAACGTCGAAAGACTGTTTTCTATCGATTGCTCGTCTCCGATGTCGACGAGAATGCTCTGGAGAAGCGGAAATTCAGAGGATGAGTCGGCCGGCACCGGCATGCCCGATAGGGCCATGAGGGTGAGAAGGCCTATGGTCTTTATGGCGATCGTCTTTCCGCCTGCATTGGAGCCTGTGATCACCATCACGGTCCTGTCGCCGCCGAGTGTGACATCGAGGGGAACGACCTCCTGCCCGGTTGCCGCTTTTTGAAGGGCGAGGGTGAGTAGGGGATGCCGTGCACCCATCACGGTGAGGACGCCCGATTCATTGACCTGCGGCGAGTTCATCGACAGACGATCGGCAAAGGAGGCGATGCAGTTCAGAAGATCGAGGTGAACAATGATCTCATGCTCGGCCTCGATTTTTTCTGTAACGGCCCGTATCGCGGCGCAGATGTTTCTGAGAATGCGAATCTCCTCGGCCTTCTGCTCTGCCAGGAGGTTTTCGAGTTCGTTCGACAGGCCGATAATGGGAAGGGGTTCTATGAAGGCGGTTTCCCCGGACCGCGACACGTCATGGACAACACCGGGAATCTGACCTTTTGAGTCCATCCTGACGGGGATGACGAGTCTCCCGGATCTCTCGGTAATGAAGGAGTCCTGAAGAAAGACCGAAACGCTTTCGTCCCTCATCATTTCCTCAAGCCTCTTCGTTATCCTGCTTTGAAGGCGCCGTACCCGGGTCCTCAGTTCCGACAGCGCAGGAGAGGCGCTGTCAAGGATAGCGCCTTCGCTGTCGAGAGACCGTGTGAGGACTCTGAGGATATCGGGAAAGCCGGCAAGGCCCTGTGTGAGGTCCGCGAGGAAGGGAAGGTCCTGTCGTTCTCTGACCTGGGAAACTACGGCTGCGATAATTTCGAGGAAGGGAATGAAAAGTGCCAGCGCGGCTCCTTCAATGACCGCTCCGTCAGGGCGTATGCGGGACAGGAACACAGAAATATCGGAAAAGTGCGAAAGCCGGAGAGGATCACCTTCGTCAGCGAGCCTGCGTATTTCATCGATCCGGCCGAGTCTTTCATCGATCTCGCCTTTCGCCCCGAGGGGATGGATATCCAGCACCGCCTTGTGCGAGGCTTCGCTGTTCGAAAACCCTGAAACTATTCTGAGGAGTTTATGGAATTCGAGGAGGTGAAGAGAGCTCTCCGGTATCATCAAGCGGTCTGGGCGGTGCTAAAGTCCAAGCCCCTCGATTATCCTCTTCTTCTGTTTTTCTATGATTTTTTGGCCGTGTTCGAGAGACCGTACAAGCTCTTTCTTCGCGCCGTCCGACAACTCGACCCCTCTTTCGATGATGTCCCCTGCCTTGTCTTTGACGCCACCGACGAACTCATTTACGCTCTCGATAGTATCTTCAACGAGCTCGGCGGCTTCCTTCTTTACCTTTCTTGCGGCCTTTGCGATGTCCTTCCTCGTCTCCCGGCCTGATTTTGGTGCATAGAGAAGCGCGACGCCCGCGCCGATCAATCCCCCTACCAGAAATGCCGCTGCAACCCTGGCATCGTTATCCTTCATGGCGGTCTCCTTTCGCATCAATGGGTCTTGTCTAACACTTTATCAGGAATGACCCGGTGAGTCAAATCGGTGAATCGCACGGAGCGACATGCATCGGCACAGGGAACGCTGAGATTCCATCTGCAGAAGGAGAGAGCGGCGATAAGGTCGAAGACTAATTAAATAGTGCATAATGCAACATTGCAGACTCTAATGCAACAGCAAGAATTAGCTCTCCCGGCAGCAACATGGAACGCTGGAGATATATGCGTATCCTTCGATAGATGCCGATAGCCCGAGACCGCAGCGAGGAGAGCATAGTTGCATTATGCATCATTTAATTCTTTTGCGGCCTCGGATGCACAATTTAAAAATGGTGGTAAATCAGTATGTTATCGATGATGACCGGCTGGCACGAAAGATGATTAAGAGTACTTCAGGAAAAGCAGGAAATAACAAAGAAGGAGGAAAGGACAATGAAAGGCTTTACAGAGAAATGGGACAGGCTTTTTTCGGCGATTACTTTCGCGGAGGCTGGGGAATTTGAGACCGCCAGGGACATACTCAGGGAAAGACCGCGCGACGAAAAACGGGAGACCCCTTATGCCCGGAAGACAGCAAGGATGTCTGCGCCGGGAGCAAAGAGGTAGGCAGAATAACCATGAGCAGCCTTAAGAAGAAGATAGAAGACCTCATGTCGGCGGTCTCTTTTGCAGAAGAAGGAGAGATCGAAACGGCCCGGGAATTCCTCAGAGAGGAAAGGAGGGTTCTTCTCGCAGTCAGGAGAGGACAGATGGACAGAAAGACTTTCAGATACGCCCTGAACACATGCAGGCGGGTCGGCGCAAAACTCGATCTCCTCTACATATCTCCGGTGGAATCCCCTGACGGCGCCCTTGAAGAATGGCTTTCGGAACTGGAGAGGGAAGGGGTTGAGTGCCGGCTGATCCGGAAAACCGGATGCCTTAAACAGGAGATCGTCGAGTATACGAACGCCAAAAAGGAGATCCTCTTTGCGGTTACCGAATCGACTGACAGCCTGGATGCAGACTGCAAAGGCAGGGGCAAAAGACTCTCAGAGGCGTGGCAGAACCTGAAATGTCCTCTTGTGGTCGTGGCGGAGGCGGTAAATGGGTAAGTCACAGGATGTTGTTAGGTCATTGAGACATTCACTGTTCGTGTCTGAGCGTCTCAAATGAATTAATTACAAAGGCAGGAATATAATCTCATGAAAAAGGAGGAAGGAATGGCAACAAGTCACGGCAGTACAAGAAAAAAACCCATCGGCAGCCTGATCGCCATGGGGATCATCTCAGCGGGAATGTATGGCGCATTGCTTGCAAATCAGGATTTTCTTAACAACACCTTCGGGAAGGGCGGTCTGTACGCGCTTTTGCCGATCGCGACGGCATTTCTGTTTTCGTTTATTCACGGCAGCTTCACGGGCAGCTTCTGGACAGTCCTGGGAATAGAGGCCGCAAAGAAGAAAAAGGAGGTTCAATAACATGCACGATATTGCCCAGGCAGCAGCGAATTTCATCAATCTGGACGCAGTGACTATTATTTATCTTTTTCTCGTAGGGTTCGTCGGCGGACTCGTGAGCGGCTTCATAGGATCAGGCGGGGCCTTCGTCCTCACACCGGGAATGATGAGCATGGGGGTCCCGGGTCTCGTTGCGGTCGCGAGTAATATGTGCCACAAATTTCCAAAGGCCCTCGTCGGGTCGATCAAGCGCGCAAAGTACGGTCAGGTCGATGTAAAGCTCGGTATCGTGCTCGGCATCTCGGCCGAAGCGGGGGTCCTCTATGGGGCGCACATTCAGGAAAGCATCAAGAAGGCCTTCGGTGACGCCGGCTCCAATCTCTATGTAAGTGTTGCGTTCGTCGTGATCCTGGCGGTCGTCGGCACTTTCGTGCTCCGCGACGCCTGGAAGACATACAGGACAGGGAGCATGCACGAAGAAGAGAAGGCCACGAAGCTTGCACGCTGGGTACAGTCGATCAACATACCCTTCACGATGGTCTATTTCAAAAGCCTGAACGCCCGTGTTTCGGTGCTCTTCACCATTCCTCTCGGATTCGCGACCGGCATGCTTGCCGCGACGATCGCGGTCGGCGGATTCATCGGTGTTCCTTCGATGATCTACGTCCTCGGTGCTCCAAGCCTCATGGCCTCGGCCACTGAACTCGTCATCGCTTTTGTGATGGGGCTCGGCGGGTCACTGAAATATGCGATGCACGGCCTCGTGGACATTAGGCTCGCCATGATCATCCTCGGCGGTTCCCTCTTCGGAATCCAGCTCGGCGCCATCGGTACCACCTATGTGAAGCCGTTTATGATAAAGGTGGTTATGGGTCTCATCATGGTTATCGTGCTTTTCAGCCGCGGTCTCATGGTACCCGTCTATCTGTCCCAGCTGGGATTGATACAGACCCTGAGTGCGGGTACGGTGAAGATGCTGAAGAGCACGAGCTTTGCGATCATGATTTTCGCCCTCGCCCTCGGTGCCTTTATCGTCCTCAGGGCGATGTGGCAGGGACGTCAGGCGGAAAAACTCGCCACACGTCCGGCCATGGAACAGGCCAACATATAGTCATTGTGGGAAGATACCGGAAGATCCTTGCTGCCGTAGACGGTTCTGCGCCGGGCATGCATGCCTTGCGGCAATCGTTCAACCTGGCGAAGGACGAGAAGAGCTGGCTTACGGTCGTCTCTGTCGTGCCGCCCTACACAGGAGATCTGGACCTCGTTGCGGTCGGCAATATCATGGACTCCCTGCGGAGACCCCATGAGTCGGCCCTCTTCGAAGCAAAACAGTGCGCTGAGCAGGATGGCGTGCTGATCAAGACGGTCTGCGAGGAGGGAGAACCTCACGAACGGATCGTCGATCTTGCCGATGCGGAAAACTGCGATTTGATCGTCATGGGCAGGAGGGGTTCAAGTCGGCTCGAACGCACCCTCGTCGGGA
>DATJWU010000250.1:0-4636 GCA_035501055.1 Thermodesulfovibrionales bacterium | reverse complement strand
CGCATCCGGCCTTCCGGTATGGAGGCCGGCGCAATGAGCCAGGCAATCAACGCCGGGGTGCTGAATCTTTTTCTTCCTGCTCTTTGTATCAAAACGATGTACCGGTCGAGCGTCGATTTCGAAGCCCTGCTCGTGCCGGGGGCAGCGTGGATCACGACGCTCGCTGCCTTGGTCCTCGCTGCAGGGACCTATGCCCTCCTCGGCAGGAAAATACGGCTGATACCGCAGGAGAGAGGGGTCATTCTTCTCGCGGCCGCCTTCGGCAATGTAACGTACCTGGGACTGCCGGTGCTCACCGGTCTTTTCGGTCATGATGCAGCACGGTACGCCCTGTATTACGATCTCCTCGCCACAACTCCTCTCCTTTGGCTCGTCGGCGCGAGCATCGCGTCGCGATACGGAGGAGACAGGAAATACGGCTTTCCGGACGCACTGAAAACGATCGCTTCACTTCCGCCCGTGTGGGGCATCCTCGCCGGAATTACGCTCAATCTGATCGGCTTCACCCTGCCGTCGCTCATCGTGAACACCCTTGACATGCTCGGAGGACTCGTGGTGCCGCTCATGATCTTCAGCATCGGCCTTGCGCTTACGTTTCCAAAGGTTGCCCATGCCTATGCCGTGCTCCCTGCGGTAGTCATCAAACTCGTCGTGTCGCCGGGAATCTCTTTTCTCACCGCAAAAACCTTCGGCCTTTCGGGAATTGCCCTTACCTCCACCGTTCTGGAGGGCGCCATGCCCTCAATGGTCCTCACATTGCTTGTCGCCAGCCGCTATAAACTTGACATCTCCCTCGCGGCCTTCATGATTGTCGTCACCACCCTTCTCTCTTTCTTCACCCTTCCTGCACTCCTCTCCCTCGTGGGACCTCTTCATTGACATTGCCCGGAAGGAACAGAGGAGTGGGGGGTTGTCCATGATTTACAATACAAAAAGGAGAAGAGAAGAATGACTACATTCAAAGCCGTTTGCCTCTCCATTGTGTTTATCTGCGTTTCAGGTTGTTGCCCGCTGAATACAAAATCGTCGTTCTCATCGATGCCGCGCTCAAGGCCTGACTCTTCCCGGGCAGAACAGGAACGAAGATTAATGATGATCGGAAAATGGTTCGGGATATCTGCTCTCGATGACGGAAGACTGAGAAGATATATCATAGAGCACCATGCCGACGGGACATTCAAAATTCATTTTAGAACCTACAATAAAGATAAAAGATACGAGGATCATGTTGAAATCGGAGTGTGGGGTGTTTCCGGAAACATCCACTTCACCATAACGCAAGGCTGGCTTGTGGACGCCACGGTTATTCCCGCTGATCCGGCTGACGCGTCCTTGTATGATGCCTATGAAATTATCAAACTTACCAACGACGAATTGGAATACAGGGCTGTATACGCTGACGTTGTCTTCACCGTAAGACGAGTACCGGACAGCTTCGAATTGCCGGAGGATATCTAAACTCGTACCCTGCCTTCACCCGGACCGGCTTTGAAGAAAGGCGGAGGACGCCGTTGAAAGAGTGAAGCAGAGAAATATGGATTTCATGCCGGACAGGCGCGCAGAAAGACCTTTTGTCGCGATACCTTGAAGTGTTCCCAACCGACACTCAAGAACAGGGTCTGCTTCCCTTCTCATGAATCAGGGACCCGCTTCCCGCTTTCTCATTCCTTCATCGCATATAAAGGTTTTGAAGCGCGCCTGTCCGGCGTATCGAGGTGCCCGGTCTAGTCCTTTTCCGCCACGCGGCCGATGCTCACGATCCGGTCATCGGGGTCGAGGTCCATGAGCTTCACGCCCTGGGTGTTTCTCCCATGGATCGAGATATTCCCCGCGACGGTCCTGATGAGTTTGCCGGTGTTGGCGATCATCACCACTTCATCTTCGTCGCGCACCTGCATTAGGCCGACGGCCTTGCCGCCTTTGTCGGTCAGCTTAATCGAGATGACGCCTTTGCCGCCCCTGCCCTGGACGGGATACTCTTCGAGACTCGTCCTCTTGCCGATGCCTTTCTCGGTCGCGGTGAGGAGCGCGGTGTTCGTCTCGACCACCTCTGCGGAAACGACTTCATCGCCCTTGAGGAGCCGTATGCCGATGACCCCTTTTGCGGTCCTTCCCATGGGCCTCACGTCTTCCTCGTTGAACCTGATCGAAAGACCCTCCCTCGTGCCGATGATGAGATCGCTCTTGCCGTCGGTCTTCCTCACCGTGATGAGTTCATCGTCATCCTCGAGGGTCACGGCGATGATCCCCTTGCCGCGTGGATTGCTGTATTCATCGAGAAGCGTCTTCTTGACTATTCCCTTTTTCGTAAAGGTCACGAGATAGCCCTCTTTGAAGTCCCGCACCGGAAGCGCCGTGGCGATCTTCTCGCCTTCCGAGAGCGAGAGGAGATTGACGAGGGCCTTCCCCTTCGCGGCCCTGCCCGCCTCGGGTATCTGATAGATCTTGAGCCAGTAGAGCCTTCCGAGGTTGCTGAAGAAGAGCATGTAATCATGGGTGGAACCGATGAAGAGCTGTTCGACAAAGTCTTCCTCCTTCGTCTCCATACCCATGAGGCCCTTGCCGCCGCGCCGCTGGCTCCGGTAGGCGCTCAGGGGGTTTCTCTTGATATACCCCGCGTGCGAGACGGTAATCACCATTTCCTCTTCGGTGATGAGATCCTCGATGGTGATCTCCTTGGTCTCTTCCGTGATCTCGGTGCGCCGTTCGTCGCCGTATTTTGTCCTGATCTCGGTGAGCTCCTCCTTGATAACCTTCGAGACGAGGGCCGCGCTCGCGAGGATCGCCTTCAGCCTCGCGATCTCCTTAAGGACCTCCGCGTACTCGCTGACGATCTTCTCGCGCTCAAGTCCGGTGAGCCTCTGGAGTCTCATGTCGAGGATGGCCTGAGCCTGAATCTCCGAAAGGGGATAGCCCGACAACAACCCCTGCTTCGCCTCTTCAGGGCTCTTCGCGGCCCGGATCAAGGCGATGATCGCATCGAGGTTGTCCAGGGCTATCTTCAGCCCTTCCAAAATATGGGCCCGCTCTTCGGCCTTTCTCAGCTCAAACCGCGTCCTCTTCAGGACTACGTCTCTCCGGTGCTGGAGGAAGTACTCGAGCATCTGCTTCAATTTGAGGACCCGGGGTTGGCCGTTTACGAGGGAGAGCATGATGATGCCGAAGGTCGTCTCCATCTGGGTGTGCTTGTAGAGGTTATTGAGCACGACCTCTGCCATTTCGCCGCGCTTCAGCTCAAGGACCACCCTGATCCCATCCCTGTCGGACTCGTCCCGTATGTCCGAGATGCCCTCGATCTTCTTTTCTCTCACCAGCTCCGCGATCTTTTCGATAAGCCTTGCCTTGTTCACCTGATAGGGGAGCTCGGAGATGATGACGTTCTCGCCCCCCCTGTGCTCGCGCTCGATGCGCGCCCGCGCCCTGACCTTGATCAGTCCCCTGCCGGTCTCATAGGCATCGCGTATCCCTGTCGTGCCGTGTATGATTCCGCCGGTCGGAAAATCAGGGCCCTTGATGGACTCCATGAGTTCGGCGACCGTAACGTCGGGCTTCTCGAGAAGGGTCACGAGGCCGTCAATGACCTCGGTGAGATTATGGGGAGGGATATTGGTGGCCATGCCGACGGCGATACCGGCCGAGCCGTTGACGATCAGATTCGGTATTCTCGAGGGAAGGACCTTCGGCTCTTCCGTCGTCTCATCGAAGTTCGCGATGAAGTCGACGGTCTCCTTGTCGATATCGGCGAGCAGTTCTTCGGCGATCTTTGCGAGTCTCGCCTCGGTATACCGGTATGCCGCAGCCGGGTCGCCGTCGATCGAGCCGTAATTCCCCTGGCCGTCCACGAGGGGATAGCGCATGTTGAAGTCCTGGGCAAGCCTCACCATCGCGTCATAGACCGCCGAGTCGCCGTGGGGATGATACTTCTTCAGGACCTCTCCCACCACCCCGGCGCTTTTCGAATACTTCTTATTCGGGAGGAGCCCCTCCCTGAACATGGCGTAGAGTATCCTCCTCTGCACAGGCTTGAGCCCGTCCCTCACCTCGGGGAGCGCCCTCCCGATGATCACGCTCATGGCGTAATCGAGGTAGCTTACCTTCATCTCTTCTTCTATGTTTACCGGTACCTTTGACATGGGAGACCTTCCTTCTTTCTCTGAAAATGGATAGCCGTATTTTACCATATTCTCACCCCTCTTTCCCTTGCCGCGGGCTGTGGTATGATGGAGGGAAGGACAGCGCGCATGTCGATCAAAAACCTTGAAGCCTTCTTCAATCCCCGGAGGATCGCGGTCGTCGGGGCGAGCGAAGACCCGAAATCCACGGGCTATTTCGTCCTGCGGAACATGATCGGGAGAGGATTCAAGGGTGTCGTCTATCCTGTCAATCGTTCCTCTGAATCGGTGCAGGGAGTGGAGGCATACCGAACGATCTCCGCCGTGCCCCACGGCATCGATCTCGCGATACTCGCAACCCCCTGCGAGGAGCTTCCCGAAGCGCTCGAAGAGTGCGGCAGAAAGGGGGTGAAAGGGGTGTCGATCCTCTGCCCCGATTTTGAGGCACGGGTGAGGGACAGCCAGGCCCTTTTGTCCCAGATCGCGAAGCTCTCGATCAAGCACGCCTTCAGAGTCCTCGGTCC
>DATJWU010000249.1:0-4192 GCA_035501055.1 Thermodesulfovibrionales bacterium | reverse complement strand
CCAACTTCCGCAGGCTAATAGATACGTTATCAATCTCGAATCGAACAAATTGCCGTTATTGTCTTTTATCTTTCTTCTATCTTTGCTGCATTATATTGTTCAAATGGGCGGCATGTCAACAAAATTGGCCTCAATTTGATTGACTCGGAGGGCTTGTGCAATGCAGGTGCAGAGAGAGCTTGAAACTAAGAACACTACATACAAGTTTAATTATTTATTAATATCTTTCAGCTTTTACTTAAAGTAATACAAGAAGTATTCTAATGGGGTCTTCAGGAGACTTTTTTTACAAAAATCTCTTTTGCGATGTCGGGGTCGAGGGCGACGGTCGTCTCTTCGACCTGAATGACACAGGAAGGCGTCTTCTGCACCAGTTTAAAGGTGCTTCCCGCGGCGATACCGATCGATCCGAGGCGGTTCAGCCTTGCAATGTCGGAGGGGACGATGAAGACGATCCTGCCCCTCGCGCCGACCTCGAAGGAAGAAAGCCTCGTCACCACCGGTGTCACTTCCACCCGGTATTTCTTGCAACACTCCCCTTTGGGGATCGGCTTCCCGTGAGGACAGGCAGGCGGGTGGCCGAGGAAGGTGCAGACGCTGTCGGTCAGTTCCTCGCTCAGGATATGCTCCATCTTACAGGCGTCCGTTTCGACCTGGTCGTTTCTGAGATTAAGGACGTCGGTGAAGAGCCTTTCGGCAAGGCGGTGGCGCCGGGTGAGTCCGCGGGAAAGGGCGTGACCGGTTTCGGTCATCCTGATGTGTGCGCCTTCAACCGCGACCAGTCCTTCAGCCTTCAACTCGCCGAGGAGGGCCTCGAACTCGGGGTCGTCCGAATTGAGCCTGAAGCGTTCCAGTTCTGGGCGCCCTTCCTCATCGAGGAGCCAGAGGAGTTCAAGGGCTTCGTCTATGCGTTCCTTGTCCATCTATCCCCCTCCGCAGGGAAAAGGCAGAGTCAGCGACATGACATGTTCAAAGCTCTTGCGGTGGATCGGACAAGGTCCGTGGAGGGCGATGCTTCTGATGTGTTCCTGCGTGGGATAGCCCTTATGGCGCGAGAATCCGTATTCCGGATAGAGCGCGTCATACTGATCCATGATGCGGTCCCTTGTCACCTTTGCGATGATCGAAGCCGCTCCGATAGCGGCGCTCCGCCCGTCCCCCTTGATCAGTGAAACCTGCTTTATGTCCACAGTCTTCAATGTCAGCGCATCAATCAGAAGAAGATCAGGTCTGACCGAGAGGCCTTCCACTGCCGTCTTCATCGCCAGTCGCGTCGCCTTCAGGATATTCACCCTGTCGATCGTCTCCGCTTCCACAACCCCCACGCCTACGTCGAGACAGGCGCAGAAAATCTCCCAAAAGAGCGCCTCCCGCTCCTTCTCAGGAACCTTCTTTGAATCTCTCACTCCCCCGATCTTTGTTTCGGGGGAAAAGACCACCGCAGCCGCGACTACAGGGCCTGCAAGTGGGCCCCTGCCCGCTTCGTCGATACCGGCTATCCTCTGATATCCCTCATCCCTGAAGGATTGGTCATGCCGGTAGACGTCCATCTACGCTTCTTTTGTCTTTGCAGGCGCAGGCCTTTCTCTCTCTTTCTCCTTGATCTTTGCGGCCTTGCCCTTCTTGGTCCTCAGATAGAAGAGTTTCGCCTTGGTGACAGAGCCCCGCCGCGTCACCTCGATCCGCTCCAGTGTGGGAGAATGAAGAGGGAATATCCTTTCGACGCCTACGCCGAAGGATATCTTTCGTACCATAAACGTTCCCCTCATCCCGCGTCCTCTTCTCGCGATCACGACACCCTCAAAGGGCTGGATCCTCTCCTTGTCACCTTCGATGACCTTGACAAAGACCTTTACGGTATCGCCCACCTGGAAGGAGGGCACCTCTTTCCTGTATGCTTCTTCAACAGCGCTGATCAGACTCATTTTCTTCTTCCTCCTTGATCTCCGAAAGTAATCTATCATCCTCCCTGGAAAGCGGGACCTTCTGCAGGAGGTCGGGCCTCATCCTCAGGGTGTTCTTCAAAGCTTCCTTCCTCCTCCATCGGGCGATCTCCCTGTGGTTTCCCGAGAGGAGGACATCGGGGACCTTCAGCCCCCGGTACTCAGGCGGCCTGGTGAAATGGGGATAGTCGAGGATGCCCCAGGAAAAGGACTCTTCCTCAACCGAATGCTCGTCGCCCAGCACACCCGGCAGCAATCTCACAATGGCGTCTATTATAACCAATGCGGGCAGTTCTCCGCCAGTCAAAACGTAATCCCCGATCGAGATCTCCTGATCGACATGCATCTCCCTCACGCGCTCGTCAATCGCTTCATACCTCCCGCAAAGAAAAAGGAGCCGCTTCTTTTCTTCGGACAATGCGACTGCCGTCTCCTGACGGAGCGGCCTGCCGCGGGGGGTGAGCATGATGGTGCAGGTCTCAACGCCGTCGGCCTTTATCGCCTCAATTGCCCGGCAAAAGGGCTCGGCTTTCATGACCATGCCCGGACCGCCGCCATAGGCATAGTCGTCAACGCTGCGGTGCCTGTCGTTCGTATAGTCCCTGAGATCGTGGACCTTCACCTCGACCAGGCCCCTCCCGATCGCCCTCTTCATGATGCTCTCGGAGAAGTAGGCGTGAAAGATGTCGGGGAATATGGTGATTATTTCGTATCTCATAGGCTTACCGCATCGCTTCCTTCAATCGTTCGAGATTGTACCTCATGAGGTCTATATATGTCTCGCGGCAGGTCGGGGGCGGGCATTCTCTTCATCAAATGATACGGCGTCGGGTCGCACACTTCTCCTGAAGGCCCGCCGTTTCTTTCCGGCTTCTCCAGTATCATAGCATTGAACGAACGTCTTCACCAAGCAGAGGAGCCTTACTCTCGACCTGGCTAGACTAATACCTCATCGCCCGGTATATAAATAAAACCCCGACAAGGAGCATCATTATCGCCGAAGCCCTGTACAATCGCGCCCTCAGCCATCCGCTTTTCCGGGAAACGATGCCGCCCAGGAGAAGGAGCGCAGGTGCAGTCCCGATCCCGAAGAGGAAGAGCAGGAGGAACCCCTGAAGGAAACCCTCTGCCCTGTTTGCCGATGTCGCACCTGCGCCGGCTGCCGCGATGAGCGCCGTGTAGAGTAGTCCGCAGGGGATGAAGCCGAGTACCAGCCCGGCCGGGAAAAAGGCACCCACACTCTTCGTCTCAATGACCACGTTGGTGATACGGCTTGTCACTCTTGAGAGGCATGCAGAGTCTCCCTGTTGAACCCTTTTTGTCTTGCTCCGGTCATCTGCCCTTCTGAAAAAAGACATGGAGCTGACCGTCGAAAGACCCATAAGAACCATCAAGGCTCCGACGAGCGCCAGGGTGATATTCTGAAACCGCTCAATACTCTTTACGACCCCGGCAAAGGAACCCGTAAGCCCCATGACGCCGCCAAGCACACTGTACGTCGTGATCCTGCCGAGGTTATAGAGTACTTGAGGTCCAAGTCTCCGTCCTGTCATTCTCACCGAGCATGTCGCCACGAGCGGTCCACACATTCCGATGCAATGGCCGAAGCCGCCGAGAAGGCCGGAGATGAAGATCATTGCATAGACGGAATCAGCGGACCACATCAAAGAAGTACTCGACCTTTCCGCCTTCAGGCACATTCACTGTCACCTTCCAGAGTCTTCTTCCGCTCGGACACCGCGGAATAATACCTGTCCCCGAATAGGAGCCAGGGGCTTGTTTCCTGAGCATGACTACATTGTTTCCCATGAACATCCCCGGCATTCCAAGGTCAATGGTAATCTTTTCAGGCAACGGATGCGGGACAGGCATTATCCTGACCATAAACGAATTCTCCTTCATCACGCTCACCGGCTTCGGACGGATATCGAGAGTCACCTCAAGAGGGCCGATCTTCTTCGTACACGGGCCTTTGCTTATTTCACAGTCCGCTTTGACCTGCTGATCTGCAGCCCCGGCGACCATCTCCGGACAGACCGCGCTCACGAAGAACAGAAGAACGACGAGCGCGAAGGTCTCATGTGAGGCATGGGCGTATCGCCTTGTCCTCGCGGCGTTCGTCATGTCTTTTTGTCCGGGGGCCCTTCACCGTCCCCTTCAGGTGTATCATCGTCCAGCATCCTGTATTTGGGGCCTTCCACGTCGTCATACTGTCCGCTTTTGACGGACCACAAGAAGAAAAGCCACGC
>DATJWU010000248.1:0-3760 GCA_035501055.1 Thermodesulfovibrionales bacterium | reverse complement strand
CTCCGGTCGCCCTAAAGTCCTTCTCCCAGGCTTCAACGCCTCCGAAGTCACCGGTCATTTTCTGCACAAGCTTTCCGCTCTTCGGTACCCCGCCCTTTCCGCCCAGATTTTCAAAGTAATATTCGTGCAGGCGCATGCCGTTGAACTCCCACCCCAATCTCCGTTTCAGTTCGGCAAATTCGGGCGTGGCGGTCTTGCCCTCTTTCAGCATCTGATCAAGAGTGTCGAGCACCTTGTTCGTGTTGGTGACGTATCCCTGATAGAGCGTGAAATGATTCTTCAGGAGCGTTTCGCTGAACCCTTCCATTCCGATCAGTTTTGCATAGTCTTTCGCCGTGTAGGCCATAGCTGTTCCTCCTTTTTATCCCGGTTTGATCTGCGTATAGGTCCGTCCTTACTACCACAAGGATATCACAGACCCCGATGTTGTCAAGTTCGGAAGGAGAGACTGCAGGGGCTTGGAGATAAAGAAATTCTCGGCCTCCTGATTCCTCTCGATTTAAGAAATCGCGAAGTAATCGTGAAGCTGAATATCTTCCCCCCTCCTTTCTCTGTGTTCTCTGTGGCTCCAGTGCTTCCAAGAATGAAGGTTGCGTCTCCGGAAAAGTCGGGTACAATTGAATCATGATACTAACCGAAAATTCACTGAAGGTCCTGCGCGCGCGTTACCTCCTCAAAGACGAGGCAGGCAGGGTCACCGAATCTCCCGAGGGACTCTTCCGGCGTGTCGCCTCTGCCGTCGCCTCTGCTGAAAGCCTCTACGATGAGGATGCGTCGTACTGGCAAGAGAGATTTTACGAGCTCCTCAGTACGCTCAGATTTCTCCCAAACTCGCCGGCCCTCATGAACGCGGGCAAGGACATCGGCCAACTCGCCGCCTGCTTCGTCCTTCCTGTCGAAGACTCGATGCAGAGCATCTTCGACACCCTTAAGAATGCAGCCCTGATTCTCCAGAGCGGAGGGGGCACGGGGTTCTCCTTCTCAAACCTGAGGCCCAGAACTGATGTCGTTCGCTCAACAGGGGGCATTGCGAGCGGCCCGGTCTCCTTCATGAAGATTTACAACACCGCGACCGAGGTGATAAAGCAGGGAGGCGCGCGTCGCGGGGCAAACATGGGGATTCTCCGTATAGACCACCCTGATATCGTCGACTTCATCAGGATCAAGAGAAACGAACGAGAGTTGACGAACTTCAACATATCGGTCACGGTGAGCGACGTCTTCATGGAAGCGGTGAAGAACGACGGAGAATACGAACTTATCAATCCGAGGAGCAAAAGCCCCGAGGGAAGGATGAGGGCACGGGAGGTTTTCGATGAGCTTGTGGCGAGTGCATGGGAAACGGGCGATCCGGGATTGGTCTTCATCGACAGGGTCAACCAGCATAACCCTACGCCCCACTTAGGCACCATGGAAAGCACGAACCCCTGCGGTGAACAACCCCTCCTTCCCTACGAGGCGTGCGTGCTCGGTTCCCTTAATCTCTCGAAATACGTCATCGGTGCAACTCCCTCCTTCCGCGAGAAAGGCGATGCTCTCCGGATCGATTACGCTGCCCTTGCGGAAGACATAAGAACTGCGGTCCGGTTCCTCGACAATGCCATCGATGTGAACAGGTATCCGCTCCCTGCAATCGAGCAGATGCACAAGGGAAACCGTAAGATTGGCCTTGGGGTCATGGGATGGGCCGATATGCTGATACTTCTCGGCATTCCATACCACAGCAGAAGGGCCTTTTCTTTTGGGCGGGAACTCATGAGATTCATCAGGGACACATCCCGCTCCGCCTCAGTGGCGCTCGCTGAAAAGAGGGGCATCTTTCCGAATTTCAAGGGTTCTATTTATGACGCACCCGGCATGCCCCGTCCAAGGAATGCGACGACGACCACGATTGCGCCTACGGGAACCCTTTCGATAATCGCCAACTGCTCCAGCGGCATCGAACCCCTTTTCGCCCTCGCCTTCAAGAGACTCATTCTCGATACCGAACTCCCCGAAATAAATGGCCTTTTTTTCGAACACGCCAGGGTGATGGGTTTTTACACCAGGGAACTGGAAGAGAAGATTATCGCAAAGGGAAGCGCCAGGGGAATAAAGGAAGTGCCCGCAAAGGTGAAGCGGCTCTTCAGGACCGCTCACGAGATTCCGACTGAAGACCACATCGAAATGCAGGCCGCCTTTCAGGAATATACCGACAACGCGGTATCGAAGACGATCAATATGCCCCAGCGTGCAACAAAGGAAGACGTGAAGAACGCCTTTCTCCTCGCCTATGAGAAGAATCTGAAGGGGATTACGATCTTCAGATACGGCACCTCAAAAAAGGGAACCCTCGTCAGGTTCGCCGATGCCGATTGAATGCACGAGACATCATCATCATAATATATATTATATAATAAACAAAATATGTTACTTAGTATTATTAAAGTTATACTTTATATTAGTTGACTCGATAGATGCGGCTCTCTGACACCTAAGACGCCCAAGCCGTCAGCGGGAATTCTCGGGAGACGGTAGAACTGTTTGCTAAGAAACAGTCAGCAGAGGAGGCAAGAAGCCGAGAAGCCACCTTAATGAAGCTTCCCTGCTGATGGCTGACTGCCTTCCCGCTAAGAGCGATAGGTCACTAAGTGGCCGCAAAAGAAAAAATCAAGGGCGCATGGAAAGCCATAGACCCTTGATTTTGTTGGTCGGGGCGAACAGATTTGAACTGTCGACCACTCGCACCCCAAGCGAGTGCGCTACCAGGCTGCGCTACGCCCCGATTACCCGAGCCGGCTCAGGATTTCCCTGAGCCTCTTCCTGACCTTGTCGATAAGATCTCTCGACGAGACTTCACCGACAGGCGATGGTGCCTGCTTCGGTGGAGGTTCGACCTCGACGAATTTCTTTCTGACACCTTCTATAGTGTACCTGTCTTCGTACAGAAGCTTCTTGATCTCGAGGACGAGTTCAAGATCCCTTCGGACGTATACCCTCTGCCCCGACTTGTTCTTCCGCGGCTTCAGGAAGGAGAACTCGGTCTCCCAATATCTCAGCACATAGGGTTCAACGTCCGCAATCCTGCTCACCTCCCCGATTTTATAGAAGAGTTTGTCGGGGAAATTCCTCGGTGACTTGAGAATATTTTCAGCCTGCGATCTATGCATTTACCTTTTCTACGTTGTCTTTGAGCTGATTGCTCGCCCTGAAGGTAATCACCCGCCGGGGCGTGATCTCGAGGTCATCGCCTGTCTTGGGGTTCCGTCCCCTCCTCGCGTTCTTCTTCTTTACGTTAAACGTCCCGAAGCCGGATACCTTTACTGACTCACCTTCAACCAGCGTCTGTTTGATCGTATCAAAAATCATCTCGATAATGTTCTGCGATTCAATCTTCGACAGCCCCACTTTTCCGAATACCGCATCAACCAGGTCAGCTTTTGTCATAGATACCTCACCAATGTTAAACGTTCAAATGAAATTGTATTCGTAAGCTCTTATTTTATAATTATATTTGTCCAAAGACGTATTGTCAAGAGAAATCGCAGGCATATCCTGACGCCTTTCCTTCCCTTTTCCCTTCCTGAAGCGCTTTCCTTATAATGCGCGAAATCCATCTGCCTGAAATCCTTATCTGCGCCGGCAATGTCCGGGACGCACATAGCACTGGTACACTATTTGCTTTACTAAGTTCTTTTTTCTGTGATAGAATTTTCTGTGAAGTACGTGTATGCGGTGATATTTTTCCTTCTCCTCATATCCTACATGGTCTTCGACCGGG
>DATJWU010000247.1:0-5723 GCA_035501055.1 Thermodesulfovibrionales bacterium | reverse complement strand
CGCTGTTGGCGATGATTTTGATATCGCGTTTTGCAAACTCATCCTCCATCATCCGCCTTGAGTTCCTCAATCCCCCAATGCCGAAGTGGCCGATGTAGGGCTCAGAGGTTACAAAGACAATGGGCACCTTATGTCTCATCTTCCTTTTTCGAAGCTCCGCGTCGATTTCGAAGGCGTATTCATAAGGAGGTCCGAAGCAGCTCACGCCCTGCACGGAACCGGTAACTACGGCTCCGGGGTCTTCAAGGAACTTGTTCCATGCCTTATTCGCCCTCTCGGCCTGATCGAGGGTAAAGATGCATTCCGCATGTCCCTTATCAGGGCCAAGCCCGGGGACTTCTTCAAATGTCAGGTGAGGGCCCGTCGATACGACGAGATACTCATAGGGGATTTCTCTTGTCTCAGTAATGACCTTTGAGGCGTCGGCGTCCACTCCCTTTGCCTTTTCGTGAATGAAGGTGATGCCTTTTCGCTCCAGGACCGGTCTTATCGGCACGGTGATATCTGCGGCCTTTCTCCAGCCCATCGCAAGCCACGGGAGGGAGGGTACGAAGACAAATTTATCGTCGTCGCTTATGACGGTGACGTCCGCCTGTCTTCCAAGAAGCCGTTTGACTTCGAAGGCGGCTGTAAGTCCGCCGAATGAACCTCCCAAAGCAACTATCCTTGCCATGTTACCTCCCTTGCACTACCAGGTAGAGGTTGAGGCTAAGGTAGAGGAAAACAGCCTCTAATCCCGCTTTCTTTACCTTAACCTTTGCCTGTGCTCTCCTTTTTCTTGTCTTCTAGAACATTCCTATTACTTTGTCGTTTTCGGCCATTAAGTCGACAAGTTTGTCATACGTGACGTCTTTTACGTTTCCCTTCGCATCCTGCGCGGCGAGCCCCCGTAATCTTCTGTCATCTTCCAGCACGTAGGCTGTCTTGCAGAACCCCAAATCTTCAAGCCTCTGCCCCTGAACAAAATAGACGCCGTTTTGCAGGAGAACGATATCCGCAAACATGTCACATGCAAGCTTCACCCCCCGTTTCCCTTCGGGTGTGTCAGGGGCGCTTCTTATAATAACAACCATCGTAACCTCCTCTTCTTTGCATGCCTAAAATATCATCGCTGCGTCAGCCTTCTTCAGCATTTCAGCGATATCAGAGGCACCTGCCACCTCCACCCCGTCTGCGATGTCGTCCTTATTGAGGCCGTTTTCTATGAGGGAGAGGTGGTCTGCAAAGACCCCGACGCCCATTTCCCTGCAATCCTTAAGAGTCGCTTCGAGGTTGGTAAACCCCGTGCCCGAATCATCCTGGCCTTTTCTCGCGAGCAGGACGCCGCCGTCAACGAGGATGAGTGATACCTCCAGATCTCCTGAAACAGCCCCAAGGGCGTGCCTTACCGCCTCGGCAGCGTTGATATCGCCGTAAGGCGGCTTTCTCAGCAGCATTGCCACTTTCATGTATCCTCCTATGCACCGATATTAAGCCAGATGTCGCTTTCTTCCATGGTCTTGAACAGACCCTTCAGCGATCCCTCCTCTGCCCCGTCGAGGTAATCGTCCTTCGCCGCACGGCGATAGTTCTTGCAGCCCCCTCAGAGATAGACCTTCAGGCCTTTCCCGATAAGCTCCGTAAACTTCTCCTGTGCGTTCATGATCCCTTTTGCCTTCTGGCCTTTCAGGAAGCAGTAGACCCCGTCACCTGACGCGATGAGATTTACAACATGGCCCTTGCCAAGGGCCGATTCAGCAATACGCGCAGCCGTCAGCGTGTTCTCGAACGAATAGGGAGATGTCGATAAGTAGAGGGTAAATGTCTTTGCCATTGCGGTAAGCTCCTTTCTAAGGGGCGTCCCCTTGCGTACTAATGTCTTCTCGCTCCGGGATAAGTGCCTTTTCTGGTGACAGGACAGCACTCCGGCGCCGGCAGCGGGCACCGGTAGTCTTTTTTGAGAACGCCGAGAATATCAGGGACTAAGGGGTCAACGAGGAAATAGCACTTGAGTCTCCCATCCACAAAATAATCGATGATTCCGTGGGCCTTGAGCAGCGACAGATGCTGGGATAGATTGGGCTGGCTTGTTTTAAGAAACTCCTGAAGGTCACTCACGCACTTCACGCCTTTAAGGAGTTCTTCAAGGATTCTTATCCTCACCGGATGGGAAATAACCTTCAGGTTTTCGATCCGCTCATTCCTGCTGCTCATATGAAACCCCCTTCATAGTTCACGCTAAATATGCTTAGATACGAATATATCCATTTTTTTATATTTTGTCAAGCGGTTTCAGGGCGAGGCTCTCCCGCGGTTGAATCGGTATCCTCCGTGCCTTATACTCTTTTCAGGAGGGTCACCATGAATAAGGTATCGGTAGGAGTCCAGAAGGAATTCTGCGACGAATGCACGCTGGCGCTGAGGAGGTTCCTCGGAAAGATGGATGGAGTCGACTCGATTGATGTCGAAAAGGGAAATATCGTGATCACCTTTGACGCCGCGAAGATGAGAGAAGAGGATGTCCTGAAGATCACGAGGGAGAGCATCGAGAAACTGGGATACAAAGCCTCTTCTCCCGCAACCGACTGATTCAAAAGCCTTTTCCCTCCGGCCTTCAAAAAGGAGAAGGAAGACGGATGAGTGTACTACTCGAGCATTCTATGGAGGAGCGACACCGGCCAGGTATCTTTTCCCTCCTCGCCCTTGACCATTCGAAAGAAATCGCACAAGGAACAGTCCCAGTCCTTGTCTTTCGCCGCATGCACGCCCGAAGGCTTTCTTTTGGCAAAACTTCCGGCCACGGCCCAGCACGCCCTCCCCCCATTCTTCCCTCCGTGAACGCCGTCAAGTCTCTTCTCCGTCGAGGCAGGACAGACTCCCAGTTCATCCGCTCGGAGACCGCCGGCTTCCCTCCCGCACTGCAGATACTGCCAGCAGTTAATAAACACTGCGCTTCCTATTCCGTCAGCCTTCGCCTCCATGCTCACCCTATCCTGTTCTTCTGTAAAACGCAATAAAACGATTCCGCACATATCTTTAACAGTATACCCGACTATGCGCTCAAGGTATATCCGAATATCGCTGACAACGCCGTAGGATAAAGCCCGATTTTTCTGTAGGAGGCTGCCCTGTCCTCAGGAAGTGACTCTTCCCTTGTCCCTCAAAAAACGGTACCCTTGGCCGAAGTCACCTGAGGAAAGGGTGTTATAATACCACTTGTGAATACGGTAGACGCAAAAGGGCTCACCAAGGACTACGGGTCTCTCCGTGCGGTAGACCGCGTTGATTTCGAAATAGGACAGGGAGAATGTTTCGGTTTTCTCGGACCGAATGGGGCCGGAAAGACAACGGTCATGCGCATTATTTACTGTTTTCTGCCTCCCACCTCGGGCACGGTGCGGGTCTTCGGGAAGGACGTCCGCGAAAGCCCCGCGGAGATAAAGACGCGCATAGGCGTCATGCCCCAGGACGACAACCTCGACCCCGACCTCTCGGTCTTCGAGAACCTCATCGTTTATGCACGGTACTTCGACATCCCGAAGAAGGATTCCTCGCTCACCGCGAAAGATCTGCTCGGGTTTGTGGAGCTTGAGGGGAAGGCAGGGGCGAAGATCTGGGACCTCTCGGGCGGAATGAAGCGGAGACTTCTCCTTGCGCGGTCGCTCATCAACAATCCCGATCTGCTGATCCTCGATGAGCCCACAACGGGGCTCGATCCCCACAGTCGGCATGCGGTTTGGGAAAAGCTGAACCATCTCAAGTCGGGGGGGACCACGCAGATCCTCACGACCCATTACATCGAAGAAGCCGAAAGGATCTGCGACAGGGTGGCGATCATGGACTCGGGCACGATCGTGACGATCGACTCACCTTCCCGCCTCATGGGACTTCACGGCGGAAACCTTGAAGAGGTCTACCTGAAGCTGACCGGGAGGAGACTTGCGGATTAAAAAGGCGTTCAGGGTCTGGCAGAGGAACCTCACGGTCTATACAAAGCTCTACAAATCGAGCATCGCGCTGAACTTTGTCGAGCCGGTCCTCTACCTCGCTGCTCTCGGCCTCGGACTCGGCGCCTTCGTGAAAGAGATCAACGGCGTGCCCTACGTAAAGTTCATCGCCCCGGGCATCATCGCCTCGTCTGCCATGTTCGCCGCCACCTACGAGTGCACCTACGGGACCTACGTCAAAATGGTCTACCAGAAGACCTTTGACGCCATCCTCTCCACCCCGGTCAACGTCGACGATCTCATTGCCGGCGAACTGATGTGGGGGGCCACGAAGAGCATGCTCTACGGCACGATCATCATCGTCGTGATCTCTCTCTTCGGGCTTGTCGATTCGCCTCAGATCGTTGCCGCTGTCCCGCTTCTTTTTGTGACTGGCCTGATCTTCGCCGAGATATCGATGATCTGCACCGCCCTTGTGCCCGGCATCGACACCTTCAACTACTTCTATACCCTGCTGATGACACCGATGTTCCTCTTCTCGGGCATCTTCTTCCCCATCGATACTCTTCCACCCCTTGTCGCGAAGATCGCCTTTTTCACGCCCCTCTATCACCTCGTGAATATCTGCAGGGCCTCCTCATCCGGCGCAGCATCATCCTCCGTAGGGGACGTCGTCTGGATCTTTGTCGTGACCGCCTTCCTTGCACCCTACCCCTTCAGGCTCATGCGAAAAAGGATTCTCAAGTAAGAATGCGTTCCTTCTCACTGCGTTCAGTCGCATGCTCCGTTGTGAGCCAGTTGAACCCTTGCCGCGAGGCGCGCGCAGTCGTTGGAATAGGTCTTCCCGTCGCAGCCGCAGACAGGAGCGGACGACTCTCACCCATTCATCGAATGGAGGGCGAGCCTGTTTCCCTCGGTATCTTCAAAGTGCGCGATGAACCCATACTCTCCGATTGCCTTTTTCGGCAGCAGCGTTTTTCCGCCATTCGCATTGATTTTCAGCAATGTTTCCTCAATGTCGTCGACACTGAAATACACCACCGTGCCTGAACGCGACGGCTCATAGGTTTCTCCCTTTATAAGCGCACCGGCTGCTCCGGGTGCTCCTTCCGTCCAGGGGAAAAAGGTCATCGAATAGGGTCCCATCTCCTCAGGATTCAGCTCGAGCCCGAAAACCGTCTCATAGAATTTTCTCGCCCTCCCGAGGTCTCTGACCGGGATCTCAAACCAGTTTACGGGATTTATTTTTGTTGCCACAGTCGCCATATCTACCTCCTCCGCCTCACGGCGATCACGACTTTCGTCTTCCCTTTGCCCTCCCCCAAAGGGAAGGAACCACGGTAAAGAGAGGTTCATAATCTACATTCCTTAATTCCTTACTTTATTATACCACCCTTCCGGGAGCCCTCCATGCCCTATGCGGTCAGGGCAGAGCCCGGCATCAGTCACGTTATTTTCGAAAGAGTTTCCAGAGCGGGCCTTTTCGGTACAGGGCACTGAGAATTCTGAAGCCGATCATCGAACTCCAGTCCCTCCTCCCCGGGAAGAACCAGTTTTTTCTGGGGTTACCTGACCAGCGCACAATCCCGCGAACAGTCTTTATTACTCCTTCAGCGCCCATGGAAGAAAAATAGAACCGGGGCTCGAGCAGGGATTGACCCACTTTGATGACTCCTTCCTCAATCGCAATTCGTTCCATTTCCGTACCGGGATAGATGCGGATGCCGGTCTTCGCGATGACTGCTTTGGGGGAAATCCTATCCATCAGGCCGACGGTTTCGGCGATCGTCTCGGGTG
>DATJWU010000246.1:0-4472 GCA_035501055.1 Thermodesulfovibrionales bacterium | reverse complement strand
TGCGCCCCGGAAGCGGTTATCTCAGATGCGTAACGCCCACGCTAGGGGGAAAGGACTTCCTCTTTCCAGTAAAGGATCCTGGTGCACTGGGGGCACTGGATTAACCGTTCATTTCTCTTCAGTTCAACGAAGAGCTGAGGGGGTATGTTCATATGGCAGCCCTGACATCTCTCGTCCCGGGCCGCAACAACCGCCAACCCCCTCGCCGACCCGAACACCTTGGAATACAAGGTGTAATTCTCCTTATCGATCGTGGCGACCTGCCCTGACCTCCTGCGCTGCAGTTCCTCAAGTTCCTTCTCTGCGGCCGCAACCTCTTCACTAAGCTTCTTCCTGTATTCCTCGACCTTCGCATTTTCGGTCCTGACCTTTACCTCTTCCGTCTTCACTTCCTTGTGCGCCGCATCGGCTGATTCCATCAGGACCAGGATCTCGTCTTCGACCAGGCGCCGTTCCCTCTCGGCTGCATCGATCTCCTTGAGGTGGGCCTGATATTCCTTATTGTTCTTTATCTCAGTGGTGCGCATCTTGAGTTTCCTGATCTTCTCGTTGACATCATCGAGGGACCGTTCCTTTTCCTTCTTCTTCTTCTCGGCGGCTTCAGCCTTCTGCTTCTGTTTTTCGAACCGTGCGGCGGCATCCTTCAGGTAATGTTCGACCGATGAGATCTTCCGGGGAATTGCGGTGATGAGCTCCGTCTTCCTGCCAATCGCGGAATCCACTTCCTGAAGCTCAATGAGAAGTTTCATCTGTTCTTTCACGCAACCTCCGCGTTGTGCTGGTGGGCCCACCAGGACTCGAACCTGGGACCAACCGGTTATGAGCCGGTAGCTCTACCAGCTGAGCTATGGGCCCGAAATGGATTTCCTGAGCAAGAATAGGCACATACAGGCTTTCTGTTCGGTCAGCTATTGTATATGTTTGTCTCTTCGTTGGTCAAGGATTTTCGACGAACAGCGCGCGAAGCGACTTGCTCCGCGAAGGGTGCTTCAGCTTCCTGATGGCCTTGACCTCAATCTGCCTGATCCGCTCCCTCGTGACATCGAACTCCTGCCCGAGTTCCTCAAGCGTGTGCGGCCCGTCCTCACCGATGCCAAACCTCTTCTTGATGATCTTTGCCTCTTTGGGGTTCAGGGTATGGAGCACCTTTTCGATCTGTGACCTCAGATCGTCGTTCATCGCGATGTCCAGAGGAGAAAGGGTCGCCTTGTCTTCGATGAAATCCCCCAGATGGCTGTCGTCTTCGGTGCCGATGGGGGTTTCAAGGGATACGGGCTCCTTCGTGATCTTCTGTATCGCCCTCACCTTTTCGACGGACATGTCGGCCCTCGCCGCGATTTCCGCAGGCGAAGGTTCGTGTCCCAGTTCCTGCACCAGATCCCGCGTCACCTTTGTAATACGGCTGATCACGTCCACCATATGCACCGGTATGCGTATTGTCCTTGACTGGTCGGCAAGCGCTCGCGTGATGGCCTGCCTGATCCACCACGTGGCATAGGTGCTGAACTTGTATCCCCGCCGGTACTCGAACTTGTCCACCGCCCTCATCAGGCCGATATTCCCCTCCTGGATGAGGTCAGAAAAGCTCAGGCCCTTTCCGATGTATCGTTTCGCAATGCTGATCACGAGCCTGAGGTTCGCCTTTATCATTTCACTCTTGGCGTCGAAAATCTCGTCTCCCGCCTCATACACAATCTTCACCGCTCTTTTCATCTCTTCGCGGAAGCCGTCGCTTTCACCGTTGTGTCCCCCGGTCTCAGCTCCGGCTTTCCTGCTCTTTTCCGTGCTCTTTCGCGCCGTGGCCCGGTGCGCCGCGATCTTCAGTTCGTCAGAAATGGTCTCCATGAATTCCTCAGTCAGCCGCAACGCTGCGACTGCTTCGAGGATCTTTTCGAGGTTGTCATCAAGAGCCGACGGCTTTCTTTCGGACCCGGCCTTTTTCGCCCTTCCTGCTCCGGCAGGGGGCGTTCCCGAGGAACCTCTCGTACGCATCGAGACGGACGCTCCCGTTTTTTCACTGAGGCGCTTTCTCTCCTGGTACAGCCTTTTGATCCTTTCGCTCAATGCGATAAAATTCTCCAGGTGCTCCCTCAGCGCTTCTTCTGCGTCGTCCTCGATCTGAATAATCTCCTCGAGGGCAATCTCTCCGGTTCTCACCATGCCGGATTGTTCTATGAGTTTTTCGAGCGCCACGGGAAGGGAGAACACGGCCCTCATGGTCTTCTCTCTTCCCCTCTCTATCTTTTGTGCAAGTTCAATCTCTCCCTCCTTCGTGAGAAGAGGGATGCTGCCCATCTCTTTGAGATACATCTTTACCGGTTCATATTCCCCGTCCATGAGAGAGACCTTGTCGGGCTCGATCTCCTCCTCCGCGATCTCCTCGCCTTCCGGCAATAGTTCAGGGTCGTCATAATTGAACTCCCCTTCAAAATCATCAAAATCGCCCCTCACCGTGCCTCCTTTATCAGTTTCTGTCTTTCGGGCAGCAGCGTATCGAGCAGGTCCTTTTCGCCTCTCCCCTCGGCGCGCTTGATCTCTTCGTGGACCTGCCTTAACCGCGCATCGAGTTTCCTTTCCCCGATTCTTCTCACGCAGTCCTCAATATTCTTGTCAACTGCATCGATATCAAACCCCGGATTCACGGTCAGGCGTGTCACGAGGACCCTTTCTTCCTCTTCGAGGGACGAGATCATCTCGTTGAGTCTTACCCCTCCATCCTCCGCGCCGAGTTTGCCGAATATATTTCTCACTGTCGGGTTCCTGAACTCTCCGACGGGCACCGCCCGGAGAATAGAACCCGTCTTCTCCGGAAACGAGATGGCTGCGCTCAGGAGCAGCACCTCTTCGTCACAGCCGAACGGCCTCGGGCAGGGGGAAAGGGAGGCGCCGCCGGTCCGCGTTTTTTCTTTCAGTCCTTTCCCCGCCTTCTTCATCTCTTCCCTGATGACGGTCTCGCGGATGCCGGTCTTTTCCGACAGTTCCCTGGTGAGCTCTTCCTTCATAATCGCATCCCCCGCCGACGCTATCACCTCCAGGGCATCACGCACGGCCTCAGCCTTTTCCTTCTTCGCCGTCCCGAGGAGGAAATCGACCACCGACCTCGAGCCCGAGAGGAGGGTGGCGAAGGGTGATGCGCCTTCCCTCCGCAGAAAACTGTCCGGGTCGTCCTTCTCGGGCAGAAGGAGAATCTTCGCGCCAAAACCCTGTTCGAGGAGGAGGGGAATAGACCTTCTCGCCGCAGCCTTTCCCGCCTCGTCGCCGTCGAATACAAGGACCGCCTTCTTGGTAAACCGCTTCAGTTTCTGGAGATGACCGGTGGTGAGCGCTGTCCCGAGAGGGGCAACGGCATTGCTGAAACCGTACTGATGACTGACGATGACATCGAAGTATCCTTCGACGATCATCGCGTATCCCTTTCTTTTCATCCCCTCCCGCGCAAGGTTCAGACCGTAGAGCGTATCGCCTTTCTTGAAGAGCGGCGTCTCGGGCGAGTTGAGATATTTTGGTTGGGAATCGTCCATCACCCTCCCGCCAAAGGCGATGACCTCTCCCTGCGCATTGGAGATCGCGAACATTATCCTGTCCCTGAAGGTATCGTAGATCCCCTTTTCGCCGGAAGACGCGATCCCCGCCTGGAGGATGAGGGAATCCGGTATCCCCTGCTGCCTGAGCGTCCTTACCAAAGAATGCCAGTCCTTCAGCGCGTATCCAAGAGAGAAACTTCCGACCACCTCCCCCGTAATCCCTCTCTCCGAAAGATAAGAGGAAGCGATCTTCGATTTCCCGAGGTTCCCCGCGAAGACCCCTGTCGCCTGTTTCAGAATCCCCACGAGTTTCTCTCTAAGGCCTTCCTGTCCGCCGTCGTCAAATTCCTTCGGGTTTATGCCCGCCTTTTTCGCGAGCATTCTCAGGGATTCCGGAAAAGAGAGGTTTTCATATTTCATCACGAAGCTGACGACGTTGCCGCCGACACCGCAACCGAAACAGTGAAAGATCTGTTTATCCTGACTCACCATGAAGGATGGGGTCTTCTCCGAATGGAAGGGACAGAGCCCCTTATAGTTCTGTCCTGACTTCTTGAGCTCGACATAATCCGCGATCACGTCCAGGATGTCGAGGCGCGCTCGAATCTCTTCAAGAAGGCTCTCGGAGGTCATGTAAAAGTATGGCACAGAGAACGACGAATTCTCAATGGGGGAAACGGTGGGTTCCGACGACTTCCGGAGACTCTGAATGTGTTGCCTTACCAAACCGCGGGAAGACTCGAACCTATCTCAAAATTAGTCATACCGGCGAAAGCCGGTATCCAGCGACTTCAGTGCTTAAATTAGGCAATTCACAACTCTTTGTCTTTAATGATGAAACAGCAAAGTCACTGGATTCCGGGTCAAGCCCGGAATGACGAGAAAGAAACAGAAAGCCGATTTTGAGATAGGTTTTCCTCTCTTGTCATTGCGAGGAGCGGTTTCTGT
>DATJWU010000245.1:0-2540 GCA_035501055.1 Thermodesulfovibrionales bacterium | reverse complement strand
GTGCGTGCTTCGGGACAAAGTCCTCGTCAGTTGCAGATCCGAATACCTATTTGTTCTCAGGTGAAAGTCTTTTCTAGCGGCCTCTCTGTTGCCCGCTGAACCACGGCTCCCCCATTTTTCTTAAACTGGTATATCCTAATTATCGGCGGCTGCGGCAATGTCCGGCACTTTTCCGGTTCATTGTGCGACCTTTTTTGTCGGGTGAAACAACATATGTCCTGGGTTTGAATGCCCTCCTTCACGTCCTGGTAGTGAATGAGTACAATGATTGCGACAAATCGGCGGTTAGGCTAAAATATCGCCATGTACCTCACTGTCCTTGAGAAAATACGGGAGAAGCTCCTCAGGAGGCTCTCAGAAGAACGGTTCAGGCCTCTGGAGCAGAAGCCCCTGGGAGTGGGAGCCGGGGGTGACAAGACCTTCCCGATCGACAAGATCGCCGAAGACACGATACTCTCCGAGCTCGAGGCCTCGGGTCTGGCCTGCTCTGTGGTCTCCGAAGAATACGGTCTCAAGGAACTGAACGGGGGCGGACCGAAGGTCCTTATCGATCCTGTCGACGGGAGCAAGAACGCCATCGCGGGAATCCCCTTCTACTGCACGTCCATTGCGCTCGCAGAAGGAGAGACGATCGGCAGCGTCTTCATGAGTTACGTACTCAACCTGATTACCGGCGATGCATTTCGTGCGGAAAAGGGGAAGGGGGCGTTTCTCGACAACGACAGGATCTCGACGCAGAAGGACGATCTCTTTTCTCTCGTCGCCTATGAGGCGCAGGCACCGGGAAAGGACATCGCGAGGATCATCCCCCTGCTTGCGGAGTCCCGCAAGACAAGGTGTTTCGGATCGACGGCCCTTGATCTTGCCTATCTCGCCTGCGGCGCGGTGAGCGCCTTCGTCACCCCATCGCCTTCCCGGAGCTTCGATTTCGGCGGCGGCGGGCTTCTCGTAAAGGAGGCAGGCGGTGTCTTTACAGACCTGAAGGGCAGACCGGTCGACGAGGTAGCGATCGGGCTTGAGAAGAGCGTTCCCCTCCTTGCCGCAGGGAACGAACGACTCCACGAAAGGGCCTTGAGGCTTCTGGCAGGATGAAGGAAAGAATGAGGATTAACCACGAAGACACTGAGACACAGAGAGTGATTCCTATCACGATAATGGGAAAACCGCCTCTGCACTTTTCTCAGTGTCTCTATGCCTCTGTGGTCATGTTTCTGGTTCTTGTTCTTTCCGCTCGGGGGAATGTATCCGCTTCGGATCTCATCGAGAAGGAAATCATATACCATATTGAGAAGGGCGATCACGGGGGAATCATTTCAGGCAAGTTCGGCTTGGACTGGCCCAGGATAGCCCGGGAGAACTCCCTGAACCCCGATGCGCCTCTTGCGGTGGGACAGCGTCTGAAGGTGACCTTCAGACGCATAGTCCCCGAGGAAATCGAAGATGGAATCATCATCAATGTTTCCGACAGGACCCTCTACCGTTTTGAGAGCGGGAAGCTCAGGGACTATTCTTTCATCGCCGCGGGGAAGCCGACCTGGCAGACGCCGCTCGGAGAGTTTGTCGTGACAGGCAAGACAAAGGAACCGACGTGGTATGTGCCTCAGGCCATCAGGGAGGAGATGGAAGACGAGGGAAGGGACGTGCTCGTCGAGGTCCCGCCGGGACCTGACAATCCCCTCGGGAAATACTGGATCAGTCTCTCACTCAAGGGGATCGGCCTTCATGGCACCAATGCGCCCCAGAGCATATACAAATTCAGGAGCCACGGCTGCATGAGGCTCAGGCCGGAGGTTGCGGAAGCGCTGTACCGGAATGTCAGCGTCGGCACAAAGGGCAGAATTATTTACAGGCCGGTGAAGATTTTTAGGGCGACCGGAGGTACAATCTACTTAGAGGTATACAGAGACGTTTACAAGAAAGGCGTCAATTACCCCGAAGAAGTGGGGAAGGCGCTGCAGGAGCTGCATGCGGAGCAGGATGTCGACTGGGACAGGATACGGAAAGCGATCGAACGGAAGGACGGAATTGTTACGGATGTCAGCAAGCGGCCATCTCCGTAAGCTGCTGTGGGGGCCGGAGATACCCTTTGTGCTCCTTGACATGGACGGGACCCTTCTCGACAAATATTTCGACGACTATTTCTGGGAGCATCTCGTTCCGGAAAAATATGCCGGGAAAAACAGCCTCTCCTTCGGTCGGGCGAAGGAAGAGCTCCTGACAAAATACCGGCATCACGAAGGGACGCTGAACTGGACCGACATAGATTTCTGGTCCGGGGAGCTGGACCTCGACATCCCCGCGCTGAAAGAGCAGATACGGCATCTTATCGAAGTCCATCCCCATGTGGAAGACTTCCTGAGTCTCCTTAAGGAGCGCGGGAAAAAAATCTTCATGGTGACGAATGCCCACATCAAGGTCCTCGATCTGAAGATGAAACAGACGAAGATCGGCAGCTATTTTGACACCTGCGTCACTTCCTTTGAGATGGGTTGTCCCAAGGAGGACACCTGTTTCTGGGAGAAAGCGGAAGAAATGCTCGG